>JBEGVD010000177.1:0-4623 GCA_041178585.1 Actinomycetota bacterium | reverse complement strand
CTCTTCGCTGCCGCCAACAGCGCCAGGCACACACCACAACATGTTCACTGCAATGTTGTGATGCTTCATGCTCATTGTGTAATCACCTCGTCGTAGGCAGCGGCGGTCAACTGCGCGGTCTTATTCCACGTTGCTTGCGCCGCACGCTCAAGTCCTCGCTGAGAAAAACTTGCTCGTTCTGCAAGCGCCGTGCGAATGCCATGCTGAATACTTTCAGCGTTGCGTGGGTCAACAAGCACAGCTGCTCCTCCAGCAACTTCTTGAGTGGAAATCAATTCACTCGTCACCACCGGTGTTCCTTGCGCCATCGCCTCAAGCACTGGTAAGCCGAAGCCCTCCCATAGCGATGGATATGCCATCACGCTGGCCGCTGCATACAGACCACTGAGGAACCGCTCTTCAACGTGACCCAAGAATTTCACGTTGTCACTCGCTGCAACGGAAACATCTCCCCAACCCTGTGCACCAGCCACAACAAGAGGGGGCAAGTCAACTTGCCCACTTAGTGCTTCAACCAACTTCGCCAAATTCTTTCGAGGCTCAAGCGTGCCAACGAACAAAATGAATTCACTCGGCAGGTTAAATACTGCGCGAGCTTGTGCAATGTGCTCTGCACTTGCACGCTCAGTTCGTACACCCAGGGGAACAAGTCGCAATCTGTCAGAAGTGAAACCAACTTCCAAGCAATCATTCACTGTTGCAGTTGAACTGCACAACAGCATGTCGGCGCGTTTCTTCAATACCTTCAAGCTGCGCGTAAACACGGCATTTCCATGTCGAGTGAAGAAATCTGGATGATGCAGAAATGCCAGATCGTGAACAGTTGACACCATTTTCCCTTTTGTCGCAAACGGAATAATGCTGGTGTTGTGCAACAAATCAATATCGCTCAAGACGCGTTCCACTCGAGGTTGACGCAACCGCAGTGAAGTTTCATAGAGCAGTGGACCAGAAATGGGCAGCCCAGCTACGTCAATAGAGATATCGAACGTGACGGCAGAATCTTCACCATGTCGACCAGAGACACCCAACAGTTCGACGTCAGCACGCACCTTCGGCATCGCCCGTGCTACCTCAATTGCCGACACAGCCGTGCCTCCGGGCACGCGGTGCCAGCACTGCTCAAGTGTGTAGGCGACCCGCACGCCTTCCATTGTGCCAACTCGGTATCGTTATTGACATGACTTCACCCGTAACGCTTGCGTATTGGGCAGATCGCACAGTCGTGGTAACTGGTGGAAACGGATTTCTCGGTTCAAAAGTGGTGGCGAGGTTGCGCAGTTTTGGTGCAACGGTCATTGCACCGCGTCAAAAAGAAGCCGACCTCACCCAAGCGGGCGTTGCCGAGAAGTTATTTCGCCAACACTCACCAAGTCATGTCATTCACCTAGCTGCACGCGTTGGCGGAATTGGCTATAACCAAATAGCCCCAGCGCAGTTGTACCTCGACAACCTCATGATGGGCACACACACCATCGAAGCTGCCCGAGCAGTTGGCGTCGAGAAGACCGTTTTACTCGGCACGGTGTGCTCGTATCCAAAATTCACTCCGGTTCCATTCCGCGAAGAATCGATTTGGGATGGTTACCCCGAAGAGACAAACGCTCCATACGGAATTGCCAAAAAGGCAATGCTCATTCATGCTCAAGTGAACGAAGCACAGTACGGACAGCATTTCGCATTTGTCATTCCAACCAACCTGTACGGTCCTGGCGACAAGTTTCACGAATCTGTCTCACACGTCATTCCTGCACTCATCAAGAAATGTGTTGAAGCGAAAGAACAAGGTGCAGACAAGATCAGCGTGTGGGGAACTGGTGTTGCCAGCCGCGATTATTTATTTGCCGACGATGCAGCAGAAGCGATTGTGTTGGCTGCAGAGTTGCGAACAAGTGCCGAACCTCTAAACCTTGGCAACAATCGCGAAGTAACGATCCGCGAAACCGCTGAGACGATTGCTCGCATTGTGGGCTTTGAAGGTGAACTTGTCTGGGACTCATCACGTCCCGATGGACAGCCGCGCAGACGCGTAGATGCGAGCCGTGCAGAGCGTGAACTCGGTTGGCATGCACACACCGAATTTGAAGACGGTTTGCGTCGCACTGTTGATTGGTATTTGGCCAATCGCGAGCTCGCCGAAAAAGATCCGAACTGAATCTGTGAACTTCCCCCCACCACAAGTTCCACCTCCGCCACAAAATCAAGTGCGGTATTCGGGGCAACAGCGAGTGCGGTTTTCCGCGCAACGTAGAAATCTCAACCCATACACGGCATCGAATGCAATTATCGCCGTGAACCTTGGCTTGTTCGTGTGGGGATACATCTCTGATGCAATGCGTCCGGGAACGCTGAACGGAATCTCTCAATACCAATTCGACATGGGACTCGCCCGAGAGTTTCTTGATGCTGGTGAGTGGTACCGCCTGATCTCTAGTGGTTTTTTGCATTTTGGAGTTCTGCATGTCGGCATGAACATGTTTTTGCTCTATCAACTGAGCAGAATGCTTGAACCAACGCTTGGTTCTGTGAAATTTACGCTCGTCTATTTCGCTTCTTTGTTTGGCGGTGCTGCGGGCGCGCTCATTCTTAGCCCAAACGCTCTAACCGGCGGCGCATCAGGAGCAGTGTTTGGCATGATGGCTGCAGCAATTGTTGGCATGCGTCAACGTGGAGTGAACCCACTGCAAACTGGTCTCGGTCTCACCTTTCTCATCAACATTGGTCTCACTCTTGCCATCCCCAACATTTCAGTAGGCGGTCATTTTGGTGGCGCACTTGCCGGAGCAGCGTGCGGGGTGTTTGTTTTGGCTCCTGCCCAATGGCGCCTTCCTCGTTGGACCGAATTTGTCATGCCAATAGCAATTGGTGTTGTGGCAGCTGCCATTGCTGTTACACCCTCGCTATAAGTTCACTGCACTTCTCTCATCGTTATTCATCTGCGATTTCTTCGCGCCAGATACTGGAGGAACTGTGCTGAATCTCATCAGTGCACCACTTTCGCTCCCCCGAGCCCATCTCGACCCCATCATCTCTTCGCAAGACATGCTTGCCGTCATTTCGCTAGCTATTCGACGACCTTTGTGCAACGAAGTGATTGCCATCCTTATGGATAATGAACAACGCGGTATTGGGCTGTTGTCATTTGACGAACCAGCTACACCTGCTTCCCTCATTCATCAACTCATTGGCTTGTGCAGCACCACAGCAATTGCTACATCGGTCGTGATCGCAAGTGTTCGCCCACGCGAATTTTGGAAAGCAGATGATCAAGTTCAGTTGAACTTCATGCGCCAACAATTTACGAATGCTGGCATCACCATGCGCGAATGGATCGTGGTCAGTAAAAGCGCCGTCAGGCTTGTACAGGATTAAGTGAAATCAGTGGCAACCACAGCCCGAGCCGCAGCCACCGGCTGGGCGTGGTGCTGCTTTTTGTGGTGCCGATGCGCCACCAACTGATGCAAACACACTTAGCAACCGAACTGCATTGCCGTGACCTTCTGGGCATGTTGCCGGCATGTCGGCTTCCGACATTGATCGGCGCTCTTCAAACACTGAGTCACAACTCTTGCAACGAAACTCATAGGTAGGCATGGCTCTAGTGTATGAACTGTGAGTACGCCAATGCCTCTTCAGACCAGGCCTGCAACCACCAAACCCATTACCGAAGAGGTCCTTGAAACCGGTGAGCCGAGTATGGCCCACATCGTGAAAACCGAGCCCGGCGAAGATGCTGCATCCAAAGTGCTTGAGGCCCGTATTTACGGAACACCGCTTGAGGCCCTGTGTGGTCATGTGTGGGTGCCTTCACGCGACCCGAAGCAGTTGCCGTTGTGCGATAAGTGCAAAGACATTTACGAGACGTACCGCATGTTTAATGATGGGC
Source organism: Actinomycetota bacterium (assembly GCA_041178585.1). Classification (GTDB taxonomy): domain Bacteria; phylum Actinomycetota; class Acidimicrobiia; order Acidimicrobiales; family Ilumatobacteraceae; genus UBA3006. Next base: position 737 of record JBEGVD010000177.1, on the reverse strand, counting down.
TAAACGAACGCCCTTCCGAATAACTAACGAAAGTTACGTGCCGCTACTTTCGCTGCAACATGTAGCGGCGCAATATGTTCGGCAACAACGTTGATCACGCCACCATCGCCAACTTCTAATCTGCCTCGCACCAGCAACGCACCCGCACCTCGCGCAACTTTTCGATAGCGAGCCCAACACCCAACCGAACAGACCACGTTGATGTGCCCTGTCTCGTCTTCCAAGTTGATAAATGTGATGCCTTGTGCGGTCATTGGTCGCTGACGATGCGTCACCGTTCCGGCAACCAATACTTTTTCATCGCCACGCGCACCGCGTTGTGGAAGTTGCATTGCAGTGGCAACACCCATGCGCTCAAGTTCAATGCGTAAGAACTCGGTGGGGTGACCGCTCGTTGAAACACCGGTAGCCCACAGATCGGCAATGGCCTCTTCCATTGGTTGCATGCCAGGCAGATACGGCGCCTCGACACCGGTAGTAACTCCGTCGAGCGTTCCTGGACGCGACTGAATAACCGCACCGGCGCTCCACAGCGCGTCGCGACGTTGTTGACCAAAACTTTCATTGAACACACCGGCAGTAGCAAGTGCTTCAAGTTGGGCGATGTGCAATTGCGGAACCTTACGCACCACATCTTCCATGCTGGTGTACGGCCTGTTGTCTGCAATGGCTTGCGCAACAACATCACTCATGCCGCGCACAGAATTGATTCCCATTCGCAAAGCCAAGCCACCTGT
>JBEGVD010000176.1:0-7050 GCA_041178585.1 Actinomycetota bacterium | reverse complement strand
GTTCCTCTGTCGCATCTTCGAGCACGCGCTGTAAATCTTCTAGGTCAACTGTTCCAACGTTGTTCACGCGAACAACCACACCATTTACGTGTTCAACACAGTGCAGTACTGCATGATGTTCCGCTGCTGGGCATACTGCCACTCCACCAAGACGGCGCACAGCGCCAAGAATTGCGTGGTTATCGCCCTCAGTTCCGCCACTGGTGAACACCACTTCACCGGGTTTACAGCCAAGTGTTGCGGCAACAAGATCTCGCGCTTCATCCAGTGCTTTACGTGCTTCGCGGGCAAAGCGATGCGATCCCGACGGGTTGGCATACATGCCATCGAGATACGGGGTCATTGCCTCAATCGCTTCGGCGCGCATTGGCGTGCTCGCTGCGTGGTCGAGATACGTACCCATACCTTCAGGCTACGCCATCACTTTTGAAACGGAATTTCAGGCGAAACAGAAATTGCAAAATTGACCCCGAAAACACAGAGGCCCGCTCCAAGGAGCGGGCCCCGGACCCTTCCGTCGAAGCAGAAGGGTGGGTAATGAAGATGTTATCCAAAAGGTGTTCGCCAGTTCCACATCATTTCGAACAGTGTGAGGAGTGGATCGTGGCAACTGGCATCTATATAGACGGGCTCAATCTTTACTATGGGGCGCTGCGTAATTCGCCTTACCGATGGCTTGACCTAGAGCGCTTTTGCCAGGTTTTGCTCCCCCAGGATCAGATCAGCACGATTAGGTATTTCACAGCACCGATTTACTTACGTCAAGATACGAATTCAAGATCTCGTCAATCTATTTACCTTCGTGCGCTTCGAACTACTCCAAGCGTTCAGGTCCATCTTGGACACTTCATATCCACAGAAAAGTGGAGAGCAATCGCTGAGAACAATAAGAAACCATCTGAGCTGTTTCAACCGAAATTCCGCCCAGAAAGACTATTCCGATATATCTGGGCCGATTCGCGCACGCGAAGGCAAGGTGATGCAAATCTTGCAAAAGTTGTTATAGAACAAGAGAAAGGCACTGATGTGAACCTTGCTGCACACCTACTTAATGACTGCGCTAGAAATCTCATAGACCGTGCCCTGGTCATTTCCAACGACAGTGATTTGTCTGGCGCTATACAAATCGCACGAACCTTTGTGGATGATATTGGCATTCTCAACCCTCACATGCAGAGGACCAGTAGCTACTTGAAAAAATCTGCAAAATTTGAAATTCACCTTCGTGAAAGTGCACTTAGTCGTTCCCAATTCTCCCAAACCATTGTTGACGCAAATGGGAAACAAATAAGTAGGCCTCGGGTTTGGAAATAGCACGAATGGATGGTCAGATACAGGTGTGGAATATTCCGATAACCCATACGGCGACAACTTCGCCGACATTTATGACGAGTGGTATCGGGATTTAGACAACATCGATGAGGTGACGTCTTGCGTGTTGTCACTTGCCGAAAACGGAAGCGTTTACGAACTTGGCATTGGAACAGGAAGGCTTGCACTCCCCATCGCATTAGCGGGTGAAGGCAGTGACGTTCACGTGAGCGGAATTGATTCATCGCAAGCCATGCTTGATCAACTGGCCGCCAAACCGCGAGCCGAGTTAATTGACGCACAGCTCGGGCACATGGTTCGCGACATGGCGCCAGGACCATTCAGCGTTGTACTTCTCGCCTACAACACGTTGTTCAACTTGCTTAGCGAACAAGAGCAACAACAGTGCCTTTTTCGCTGTGCCGAATCGTTAGCACCAGGTGGACACATCATTATCGACTGCTTCATACCTAGCCCCGACATGCCAGAGCACAGTGGCCCGACCCCTCATCGCAGTTCATCGCGTGGGTACATCACGAGCGAAGTACATGTAGACAAGTTGCAGCAAGTGATCGACGGTGTATTCATTGAAGTGGTCGGCGAACAAGCAGTGCGACGCGAATGGAAAGTTCGCTATGCCTCGATAACGGAAATTGATGCGATGGCTCTCACAGCAGGACTAAGTCTTGAACAGCGCTGGGAAACCTATTCCAAAGACCCATTCAGCGAACATTCGCGTCGACATATATCCGTGTACGGCAAAGCGCTTGTACTCAACTCGTAGTACGGTTCGGTTATGGCACACATCGAAGTAAGCATCCAACTGAACGCAACACCAGAGCACGTGTGGAGCGTTGTTGAACCAGTGGAGAACCACGTGGACTGGATGGCCGATGCAGTTGCCATTCGCTTTATCAATGATCAGCGACGTGGTGTTGGAACTGAGTTCTTTTGTGACACCAAAGTTGGGCCAATCAAGCTTGTCGACAAAATGGAAATTACCGAGTGGATCCCGCAGCAGGTAATGGGCGTGCGCCATGTTGGCGTGGTCACCGGAACTGGCAAGTTCACGCTCACCCCACACCTCGGTGGAACCACGTTTACTTGGGCGGAAGAACTGAACTTCCCATGGTGGCTTGGCGGAAAACTTGGCGAACTCGTTGGCGCAAAATTGGTGATGGGAATGATTTGGAAGCGCAACTTGCGCGAACTAAAAAAGATTGTTGAAGCAAACGCTTAACAACTAACCGTATATAAAAAAAATGAGGTGGTTGAGCCGAAGCCCAACCACCTCATCGCTACTTGTATCTAGAGTGATGCAAGATCAACTGTTGGTGGAACAAGCACCTTGTCAATGACGTGAATCACGCCGTTGCTTGCTTCAACGTCTGCAGCGATTACCGTTGCATCGTTGACCATTACGCCGCTCATTGTGTCCAATGCCAATGTCGAACCTTCGACTGTTGGTGCATCACCGGTTGTTACGTCGGTTGACATTACTTTTCCAGCCACTACGTGGTAGGTGAGGATTGAAGTAAGAACAGCAATGTTTTCTGGCAAGAGCAACTTATCGAGCAAGCCTGCTGGCAATGCTGCGAATGCTGCGTCATTTGGTGCGAAAACTGTGAACGGACCTTCACCCTGAAGTGTCTCTACCAAGCCTGCTGCACTGAGTGCTGCTACGAGGGTGCTGAAACCTTCGGTGCTGCTTGCAACAGCAACGATGTCATTTGCTGCAACTTCTTCCATCACCGTTGTATCTACAACTTCTGTTGATGCATCACTGCCGCAAGCGACAAGTGAAATGCTCGCCACAAGTGCGAGTGCAAGTACTTTTTTCATTAAGGGGATCTCCTTGATTTAACGCGTGGGACTTTCCCACGCATCAATAATGGTCTATATCCCACCCCTTTGTGATGTCACGCTCCAAGATTTAACCCGAAGTTAAGGGATAACGGTCACACCCACTTATGCGACATTTTTGCAGTTAAGCCATACGCAGTAACGCCGTTGTGGCAGCAGCAAGCACTACCACCACAATGAGAGGCAATTTACGCCAGGCGGCAACAACTGCCACCAGCAATCCAACCGCACGTTCGTCGATGACGATGGATTGCGCATCAGTGAATGTGCCGTTCAACACCATTGCTCCTAGTAGCGCAGCTGGAATAAGCATGAGGCAACGCGACAAAACGTCGGGCAATGTTCGCGATCCAACCACTACAAAACCGAGCATCTTGAACGCGTATGCGCCAATAGACAACCAGATAACTAGCGTCCACGACATATTCATGCTGATGCCTTCGCTCGCTGCGGTGTAACACCAATGAATATTGCAAGCCCTGAAGCAAGTATTGGAAGACCGACAGGCAGAAATGGTGCAAGTGCCACGCTGAGTAGACCTCCACATGCTGCGGCAATGCGACCATTTTTAGTTCGTAAATGTGGAACCAACATTGTTATGTATGCGGCAGTGAATCCAACATCTAAGCCGTAGGTCTGTGGGTCAATCGAACCACCAAGCACTGCACCAATCAATGTTCCTAAATTCCACAGCGAGAACAACGCAATTGCAGTTGTCCAAAAAGCAATCTTTTGTAATCGCGGATTTGTTTGTGCCGTCATCATCGCAGTGGTTTCATCAATGACAAAGTGCGCAGCAAGTAACCGCTTTCCCAACGACTCACCAAAATAAGGCGACAGCGCAAGGCCATACACACCATTTCGAGCAGCTAACAACAAACCACTTCCCAATGCTGCCGACGCGGTTCCACCTGTTGAAATGATGGACATTGCCGACATCTGTGACGCGCCCGTGAATGCAAAGAAGCTCAATGCGCATGTTTGCCACACGCTCGCACCAGCACCAACTGCAAGCACACCAAATGCAAGCGCAAACACGCCAACCGCACCGCTAAGCGCAAGCGCAGAAGTAACTACAGGGCGAACCTCTGGCTCAATTCGTAACTTCATACTTACTTACGCGCCAATACCTTTCAGCATGTCGTCAGCAGCAGCCCAAGGGTCAACCGTGTGGTTCAGCACCTGTTGTTCTAGGCCATCCCACTTCTCGCCTGTGCAAATCTCGCGTGCACGCAATTCAAGGCGACGCTCAATAATTGCGCGCAATTCTTCACGCAATCGAAACGACCTGCGTTGCGCAAGGTTTCCACTCGACATGATGAATTCACGATGCTTCAGCACGGTGTTCCATAACTCAGAAACACCTTCGCCAGATACAGCCGAGGTCTGCAGAATTGGTGGGCGCCAATCGTCGTGACCAATGTCTGACAGATCGAGCATCTGCTCTAAGTCGCGACGCGTTTCGTCTGCACCCTTGCGGTCGGCTTTGTTGATCACAAAAATGTCTGCGATTTCCATAAGGCCGGCCTTGTTTGCCTGCACAGAGTCACCCCAACCCGGGTTCACCACAACAACTGTGGTGTCGGCTTTGCCGGCGATTTCAACTTCTACTTGGCCAACACCAACAGTCTCGACCAAAATCCACGGACACCCAACTGCGTCAAGCAAGTGGATCGCTTCGCTTGTTGCCAATGACAAACCACCTAAATGTCCGCGCGTTGCCATGCTGCGAATAAACACGCCGGCATCGGTTGCATGGTCTTGCATGCGAACGCGATCTCCAAGAATTGCACCACCAGTAAACGGCGACGAAGGATCAATGGCGAGCACTGCAACTTTTGTATCGCTCGCACGTAAGTGACCAATCGTTGCACTCGTGAGCGTGCTCTTTCCGGCGCCAGGTGCACCGGTGATTCCTACGGTGTAGCCACTTCCGCTCTTTGGGTATGTGATTCGCGCAATGGTTCGCGCATCTTCTCCACCACGTTCAATAAGCGACAACAACCGAGCAAGCGCACCACGATCCCCTGCAACAGCCAATTCGAATAACTGTGAAGGATCTGTATTGCGTTGCGCCACGCCTTAAACCGCCACAACCTCGGTTACACCGTCAACACGATCGCGCATGATGCGTTCAATTCCGGCTTTCAACGTCTGATCAGATGCTGGGCACGTTCCGCATGCACCAACAAGTGTCACCTTTACGATCCCCGTGGCTTCATCAACTTCTTTCAAAACAATGTCGCCACCGTCGGCTTGCAACGCTGGGCGGATCACTTCGATGGTTTCTTCAACCTGTTGCTGCATGCTCACTGAGTACTCCAATTCATCTTCAGTCCTCTACGATACGGGGGTGCTTGCTCACCAAGGTGGTTGGGATGAAATCCTGCTCGTTGCAGGACCAATTCTCGTGATTGTGCTCGTGCTTTGGAAGGTAACTCAGCGCGCCGAACGCATTGCCGCCACACGCATTGCCGATTCTGATGAAGCCTCGGCTACGAACGCCGAGTAATCCGGGCCCCAAGGGCCGTCAATCGACCAACGAGGTCGTCATACCCACGATCGATGTGATGAATGTCGCTCACAATGGTTTGCCCCGTTGCAACAAGTCCGGCCACCACAAGCGCGGCACCAGCACGAATATCTGGAGCATTCACGGGTGCGCCAACAAGCTGTTCCACTCCGCGCACCACGGCGTGATGCCCATCAATACGCACGTCAGCACCAAGTTTCACTAACTCATCGACATAACGAAAACGACCTGGGTACAAATTCTCGGTAGCAATTCCTGTTCCATCCGAAACCGCCAACATGCCAACGAGCAATGGCTTGTAATCGGTGGCAATTCCCGGGTACGGAAGCGTTGCGAAATCAATTGCACGCAATCGACCCTGGCAGTTCACATGCAAACCGTCTCGCTGTGGTGTGATGCCTACACCCATTTCAGAAAAGCGATTGATCAACATTTCCATGTGCTCTGCACGCGCGCCACGAACGAACACATCACCGCGGGTTACTGCAACAGCAGAAATATAGGTTGCTGCCTGAACACGATCGTTCACTACTTCATGATCAGTGGAGTGCATCTGACTTGGCTTCACGCCAGTAACGGAGAGTCGGTCAGTGCCAATTCCCGAAATGACTGCGCCCATGTCTACGAGCATGTTGCACAAGTCAACAATTTCAGGCTCTCGCGCGGCGTTGTCAATGACTGTCACGCCATTAGCCAAGACTGCAGCTGTCAAAATGTTTTCAGTTGCGCCAACACTCGGAAACTTCAGTTCAATTGATGCACCGCGCAATTCTTTCGCAGTTGCACGAATACCCTCTTTGCTCAGTTCAAACTTTGCGCCCATTGCTTCCAGACCCATCACGTGCAAGTCAATTGGTCGCGAACCAAAGTCATCGCCACCAGGCATCGCAATATCTGCACTTCCGTACCGACCCACCAATGGACCAAGCACGTTGATTGATGCACGAATTCGATCTACGTATTCAAAAGGAGCAATTGGAGTGATGTTTCCCGAGTTGGTCAGCACCAGTTCGTGTGCACCAATTCTTTTTGACTGCACACCAAGGGCTCGCAACAGATCACACATGGTGTCAACATCGGCAATGTCGGGAACATTGGTCAGGCGGTATTCGCCTTCAGCCAACAGGGTGACGGCCATCAGTTTGAGAACCGAATTCTTGGCTCCCGGAACCTGAACCTCGCCCCGAAGCGCTTCGGAGTGCTCAACGACGATCTGCATGACGCAATCAGTATGCTCGCGCAGTGGCAATAAGTAGCGCTTACCCTAAGAAAAACAGCCGAATATGGGGTTTTTCGGCGCCTGAGCCACTTACCGCTCGACAAAAAAGCGTGCTCAAATTGCT
>JBEGVD010000175.1:0-7325 GCA_041178585.1 Actinomycetota bacterium | reverse complement strand
ATCTGATCTAGTTGTGCGGTTGGAAACGGACGACGGACGGTGAATCCACCGCCTTCAACCGTGCGCTGCGACTGAATAGTTCCTGCAATTTCGCGAAGTGATGTTGTTGTCATGTTTGCCTTTATGCGTGAAGTAATGGGGATGAATTTCGGTGTGCGTCTTTTGCGTGATAACTCGAACGAGTGAGCGGACTTGATTCGACGTGATTGATGCCAAGCGCTTCACCAAACTGTTTGTAGTGCTCAAATTCTGAAGGCTCTGCATAACGCACCACTGGCAAGTGCTGAGCGCTCGGGCGCAAATATTGACCAATGGTCACAATGTTGACACCCACACTTGCAAGGTCTGTCAGTGTTGCCTCTACCTCTTCTCGCGTTTCGCCAAGACCAAGCATCAATCCAGACTTCGTGGTTAACCCCGCTGCGCGGGATCGCGCGAGCACCGAAAGGCTGCGTGCATATCCGGCTGAAGGTCGCACCATGCGCTGTAGTCGTGCAACAGTTTCGATGTTGTGATTCAACACATCTGGACGCTCGTTCAATACTGTGTCCAAAGCATCTGTTCCCTTGGCATCTGAAATCAATGCTTCAACTTGTGCGCCTGAGTTTTCATTGCGAATCGCACGAATGGTGTCGGCAACGTGTTGCATGCCACCATCACTTAGGTCATCTCGAGCCACCATGGTGAGCACGGCAAATTCCAATCCCATTCGTTTCACCGCTTCAGCAACGCGCACTGGCTCATTTGCATCTGGCGCTAGTGGCTTGCGCGTATCAATTAAACAAAACCCACATGCTCGCGTACACCTGTCGCCCAACACCATGAAGGTTGCGGTGCCGTCTTTCCAGCACTCACTCAAGTTCGGGCATCCGGCTTCTTCACACACGGTGACCAAATTCAAGTCGCGAAGAGTTTTCTTTGTGAGCAACACTTCGCTGGTGTGATTTACGTGCGGGCGAATCCAATCGGGCTTGCGAACAGAGATGCTGAGCCCATCACGTTCTGGCTGGTGTGCCCAAGCGACGTCGTACCGCGTGGAAAATTCATTTCCCCACTTCTTGCGTGCGAGCCTGCTCACAATATTGACAACGTCAAACATTGTTGCCGTAATTCCTTCTTCGGCTAGCGATGTCACTGCATATTCTGCAATTCCACAGGGCACGATGTGCTCGCGCATGTAATTCAAATCAGTAGTCACATTGAGCGCAAAACCATGCATGGTTCGTCGTTCGCTCGCTCCTCGCGCCACACGAACGCCAATTGCACATATCTTGCGAGCTTGAGAAGTCTCTGCGTCTAGCCATACTCCCGGAAAACCAGTCTTTCGACTTGCATTTGGCAAACCAAGTTCGCTCAGAGTGTCAATGACCAATTGCTCAACATCATGGATGTACGCAGAAGTATCTGCCGGTCCACTTTCACCATGTTTCGCACTCAAGTTCAGTATCGGATAGCCAACCAACTGCCCTGGCCCGTGATACGTGATGTCTCCACCGCGATGAACGGGAACAAGGACTGCTCCAACTTCAGCAGGATCACACTTCAGATTCTGTTCAAGGTTGGCTTGTTGACCATAGGTAAACACATGCTGATGCTCAACGAGCAATAGGTGCTGATCTACGCCATGTTCGAATACTGCTTGTTGAACAGCGAGTGCTTCAGAATATGGGACACGACCCAGCCATCTCACATGAAGCGGCGAGGTGGGGGTGCTCATGGGTGTGCTGGCAAGCTGGCTTTACAGCTCGGCTGACCAGTCCTGTGTTTCAAGAATCTTCTTCACACGTGAAAGAAAGCGGCCTGCATATGCGCCGTCAAACGCACGATGATCCCATGACATGGACAAGTGACCCATTGGATGGATGGCAATACTTTCGCTTCCGTCTGGCATAGCAACGACCACCGGCTTACGCACAATGGCATCGGTCGACAAAATGGCAACTTGTGGCTGATTGATGATTGGCATTGCAATGAGCGCACCTGCTGAACCATTGTTTGACAGCGTAAATGTTCCACCGTTGATTTCATCTGGTGACAACTTGCGACCGCGTGCACGTGATGCAAGATCGTGAATCTCGCGTGCAATCGCGCGCAAACGCTTTGCATCAGCACTACGCACAACTGGCACCAATAGTCCTGCATAGTCAAGGTCAACTGCAATGCCTAGGTCGACATAACTGTGAACAACCAAACTGTCGCCCTCAATGCTTGCGTTCAAGTGTGGGAACTCAGCAAGAGCATCAACTACTGCGCGACTGATAAATGGCAAATAGGTCAGGCTGAAACCTTCGCTTGTTTTCCACGATTCCTTTATTGAGCTGCGAGTTTTGTCGACGTTTGCATAATCAACTTCAACAACGGTGAATGAGTGAGGACTGGTTTCAAGCGACATCACCATGTGCGAGCCAGTAAGTCTGCGAATCTTCGACAACGGAATTACTTGTTCGCGATCGCCAAGAGTTGAAGCTGGACGAGGTGCAGCAGCGGGTGCCGGTGTTGGCGCAGGTACTGGTGCCGGTTCCACAACTTGTGCGGGAGCTGGTGCTGGTGCCGCAACAGGAGCAGGCGCAGTTGCAACTGCTGGTGCTGCAGGTTGCGCAGCCAGTCCATTGCGATCGATGTAGTCGAGTACATCTTCGCGAGTAATGCGCCCGCCAGGACCAGTGCCCTGCAATGCATCAATGTTGATGCCGTGATCATTTACCAAGCGACGAACAACTGGCGAAAGCAACTTGTTTGATTGCGTAACTGGTGCCTGTGTAGCAACTGGCGCAGGTGCAGGAGCGGGTGTCGGTGCCGCAACTGGTGCTGGCGCAGGAGTTGGCGCTGGTGCTGGTGCTGCAACTGGTGCAGGTGCTGGAGTAACAACAGGAGCAGGAGCCGGCGCGGGAGCCGCAACCGGTGCTGGTGCAGGTGCAGCACCTGCCCCACCAACGACCGCAATCACGGTTCCAACTGCAACCGTCTCGCCTTCTGCAACGCGAATTTCGGTCAGCGTTCCTGCAATTGGCGAAGGCACTTCCGTATCAACTTTGTCTGTAGAAACTTCAAATAGTGGCTCGTCGGCAGCAATGGTGTCGCCAACTTTTTTAAACCAACGCGTAATCGTTCCTTCGGTGACCGTTTCTCCAAGTTGTGGAAGTGTGATCTCAGCCATGATGCTCCTCTGCTCGAACGATTAACCGTTAATGGTGCGGCCTGTAAGCGACAGCACTGTTTCTCCAAATGTTTCAGAAAGCGAAGGGTGCGGCTGAATGAATTCTGCAATTTCATCCACTGTTGCTTCCCAGTTCACCGCCAAGTAGCCACCCGACAACTGCTCGGTAACCCATGGCCCAACCATGTGCACGCCAAGTACCTGGCCCGCAGTTCCATCTGCATTCTTCTTCGCGATGATCTTCACGAGACCATCTGTCTCACCCAAAATCATTGCGCGACTATTCGAACGAAACGCGTGTTTTGCAACGACAACGTCGTGACCTGCTGCAATTGCAACCTCTTCAGAGGGTCCTGCCCATGCAACTTCTGGGTGACAATAAATTGCCCATGGAACTCGGTCGTACATCACTGGGTATACCACTTCGCCACGCATATGTTTCACGGCAACAATGGCTTCCGAATATGCAACGTGTGCAAGCTGCGGAGTGTTAATAATGTCGCCAACTGCATACACGCCAGGTTCGCCTGTTTGGCAATAACCGTCAACATCAATAAACCCACGGTCACTTACATGAACTGCAGTTCCTGCAAGTCCAAGCAAGTCGGTAAATGGTTTGCGTCCAACCGACACCACTACAGCATCAACTTCTAGTCGCTCGCCTTCGCCAAACAACACTGTGGTGCCAGTGCCAGATGGTTCGTGACCATTTACTTTTACGCCAGTTCGAATTTCAATGTTTCTTTTCTTGAAACTCTTTTCAACAACGAAGGCTAAGTCGGGGTCGAGTCCGGGAAGAATTTTTGGCAGTCCCTCAAGAATCGTTACTTGCGAACCAAGGTCGACAAACGTTGATGCAAACTCGCAACCAATTGCGCCACCACCGATAACGGCGATGCGTTGTGGAATTTTGCTTAACATCAACACTTCATCAGAAGTCATAATTGGGCCGCCAGGTGTGAACCCAGGAATCGTTCGCGGAGTTGAACCTGCTGCAATCACAATGTTCTTGCCTTGAAGTTGCTGCGTGCTTCCATCATCCAACTGCACGGTCACTGTCTTGTTCGGTCCAAGCGAACCAGTGCCCAACAGGTAGGCCACTTTCTTTGTCTTGGTTAAACCTGTTAACCCCTTTACCAAACCATTCACGATGGTTTGCTTTCGGGTTTGCGCAATTCCGAAGTCGATTCCGTTTACCGTCGCGCTAATTCCAAAATCTCCGGCATGTTGCACGTGCCTGTTTGCTGCTGCAGTTTCAAGGAAAGCCTTCGCCGGAATACATCCACGGTTCAAACATGTTCCGCCAATGGTGTCCCGCTCAATGAGCGCAACGTTCATTCCTGCCGATGCGGCATAGAAAGCAGATGCGTAGCCACCAGGGCCGCCACCAATGACCACGAGATCAAATTGCTCAGCCGTACGCACCACCTCTTTCAATTGCTTGTGGACAACGATAACGGTTCAAGATTACGGTGCCGTAGCCCACTGTTCTTGCTGCCCCGCGCGAATGTAGGCAATGGTTGGCGTGCCTTCAGACACAGGAAATGCAACCGTGCACATTATCGGTTCGGCAAGTTTCGTTGTGGTGCAAGGGGCAACCGAGCTATCCGACAATGGTTGAGCTTCGCTAATCACAGCACCTACCAACATGCGCCATCCCGATAGGGCGTCTGCGCCTTCAACCCCTTGCATCGACACTTCAACAAGGGTCTGTGTTTCAGTTTTCGATACAGAATTTACCGACACCGTCATGTCGCCCAGCACCGCCGAATCCCCCAGTTGCAGAAGTTGCACCTTCGCGCCATCACCTGTGGTTTGCCACAGTTTGAATAAGCCCGCACCAAGGATCAACACGCCACAGAACAATGCCCACATAATCAGTTTTCGGGTACTCATATGGACGTCAGCCTAGGATGAATTACTTCATGGGACTCAAGGATGCGTTTAATTCAAAAGCAAAACCTATGCGCGAGCATGACGCCGAGCGTCTAATCGATCGATTTTCCTCACTTCGACTTCTCCCGTTGGGAGAACTTGAGGCACGAGACAGGACAAAGGTGTGCGGCGAAGTGAAGCGGATGACCATCAAGCCGCGATCGGGGATTCCATCAACAGAGATCGTGATCAATGACGGGACCGGTGAGGCAACCGTCATCTTTAGCGGGCGCAGACACGTTGCCGGTATCGAGCACGGTCACTGCATTGTGATTGAAGGCGTGGCATATGCCGACGCAAACCGCTTGGTGTTCCTCAACCCAAAGTATTCACTCTTGCCAATGGGTGATCAATAAAGTGACAAGTCTGAACTAGCCGATCAACAGTTGTTGCACTGCACCTTCGGCATCTTCAGTAATCAACGCCATCACTTCATCGCCCGCGCGAAGCACCATTGCTGGTTCTGGAATGAGCACTCGGCTATCGCGAACAATCGCCACAACACTTGCGCTGCGAGGAAGATGAATTTCTCCCAACGATTTATTACACGCAGGAGAATTATCAGCGAGGGTCACCTCAACAAGTTCGGCCTTGCCGCCTTTCAACTGCATCAGTCGAACAAGGTTTCCAACAGCAACAGCTTCCTGCACGAGGCTAGTAATGAGGTGTGGTGTTGATACTGAAACATCAACGCCCCACATATCGTTAAACATCCAGTAGTTATTCGGGTTATTCACACGAGCAATTACTCTCGGCACTCCAAACTCTTGCTTTGCTAACAGCGATACCACCAAGTTGTCTTCGTCGTCACCGGTTACCGAAGCAACAACATCAGCCATAGTCACTCCGGCGGCGGCAAGAACCGCAACATCACATGCATCACCACGGTGCCACTTCAATTTTCCTGACGGTTCGTTTTCTGCATAATCTGCAACAACTGCGCGATCGTTTTCAATAATGGTTACTTCGTGACCTGCTGCAACCAACTGCTCTGCGGTGAACCGCCCAACACTTCCGCCTCCTGCTACAACTACTTTCACGTCTAGTGACCCTTCCCATTTGTTGATACAAGTGAGGCATCAAATGACTCGAGCGACTTTATTTCTGCCGATACATACGCGACATCACCTTCTTGAATGACTGTGTCTGCAGTTGGAATCATTGCTGCACCCAAGCGACGTATTGCAATAACTCGACAAACATCGCTATCCAGCGACAACACTCTGGCACCCACAAGCGACTTTGGAAGTTCGCGTTCCACAAGTACGACTTTGGCGCTTGGATCTGTCCACTCAACTGCAGGCAAGTCTGGAAGGATGCGACGCAAAATTCGCTCCGAGGTCCACTTCACTGTTGCCACTGTGGCAATGCCAAGACGCTCGTAAATCTCTGCGCGCTTGGGGTCGTAAATACGCGCAACGACACGCTCAATTCCAAACTCTTCGCGCGCAACGCGGGCAATCAAAATATTTGAGTTGTCTCCATTTGTTACCGCTGCAAGTGCCCCAGCTTTCTCAATGCCGGCTTCAATCAAAGTGTCTCGATCAAAACCGATACCAGAAATTTTCTGGCCAGCAAATGACTCACCTAGCCGCGTAAAAGCTTCAGACTTGCGATCAATTACTGCGACGGTATGCCCAGCCCCAATTAGTTCGCGTCCAAGCGTCGAGCCAACTCGACCACATCCGACTATTACGACGTGCACTGTTTTCTCCCTTATGGCAGTGGTGTAAGCCACCGAAAATGCCTATGAACTGCGAACCTCATCAAGCGTAGGCGGTTTTACCGCTTCCCTTGACATCTTTGTGGCAGGCTTCTATCCGCATATGAACACCAACAAACAAAACTCAAGCTGGTTGAAACGTTTTGTTATTGGTGCGCCAATCGCAACTTCTGAAGATTCCCACCAGCGTTTGTCAAAAAAAGTCGCACTTCCCGTTTTTGCAAGTGATGCAATTTCCTCTACCGCGTATGCGACTCAAGAAATTCTGATTGTATTTCTTTCCCTTGCGGCGGTGGGAACGGCCGCGTACAGCAGGTTGGTGCCAATTTCATTAATGGTCATTGCGCTCCTTGCAATCGTTGTCTTTAGCTATCGCCAGACCATTTATGCCTACCCAACAGGAGGCGGTTCGTATGTTGTTTCCCGCGAGAACCTTGGAAAATACCCGTCGCTCGTTGCTGGTGGGTCAATGCTTACCGACTACATCCTTACAGTTGCAGTGTCAGTTTC
>JBEGVD010000174.1:0-8176 GCA_041178585.1 Actinomycetota bacterium | reverse complement strand
GAACCAACTCGATCCCGAGGGTGTGTTCACAAACGACTATTTGCGTCGTGTGTTGGGTCGCTAGCCCTTCACAACCACAGGAACATACCTGAGGACCCCCCAACACATACAGATCGAGGATTTTTTCATGACGAAAACATGGTTAGAACTTGGCGTGCCCAAGAACATTATTGCCGGATTGGTTTCCCGCGGAATTGAAGCTCCGTTCCCGGTTCAAGAAGCAACATTGCCAGACGCACTTGCAGGCAACGATATTTGCGGTAAAGCTCCAACTGGTTCGGGTAAGACCCTTGCATTTGGTATCGCAATCGCAGTGAAGGTGACGAAGAGTCGCCCAGGTCGTCCAACTGGTTTGGTGTTAGTGCCAACGCGAGAACTTGCAGCGCAGGTTGCAAAGGAAATTTCGTTGTTGTGTGGTGGAAGCGATATCCGAGTGTCAGCAGTTTATGGTGGTGCCGGATACGGACCACAGGTGAAGGCTGCTCGCGCATCCAGCATCGTGGTTGCCACACCAGGTCGTTTAGAAGACCTCATCAAGCGTCGTGATCTTGACTTAGGAGCAGTTGCCGTTGCAGTCATCGACGAAGCTGACCGCATGGCCGACATGGGATTCATGC
The DNA here is from genome assembly GCA_041178585.1 of Actinomycetota bacterium. Lineage (GTDB taxonomy): Bacteria > Actinomycetota > Acidimicrobiia > Acidimicrobiales > Ilumatobacteraceae > UBA3006. The sequence continues at coordinate 7,559 of JBEGVD010000174.1, read as the reverse complement.
CTGCGGTTAAACGCATCATGCGTGCGGTTACCACCAATCGTCAAACGTTGTTGTTCTCGGCAACTCTCGACGGTGACATTGACATGTTGATTCGGGAGTTTCAGAATTCTCCAAAACGCCATGCTGTTGCGACTGCAGAAAATGCGGGCGAAATTGATCACTTGTTCTGGAACGTTTCGCGCGACAACCGCACCAAGGTTCTTGCCGAAATAGCCACTCAGTACGAGCGGGCAATTGTGTTCTGCCGCACCAAGCACGGTTCCGATCGTCTCGCCGGAAACCTTGAATCTATGGGCATCAACACATGCGTGATTCACGGCAACCGAAGCCAAGCACAGCGCGAAAAGGCTCTTGAGCAATTCCGTCGCGGAAAAGCAACCGTCATGGTTGCCACCGATGTTGCAGCACGAGGCATTCACATTGACGCAGTACCAGTCGTTGTCCACTTCGACATGCCGGAAGATCCAAAGGACTACATTCACCGTTCTGGTCGTACAGGCCGTGCGGGAATGAAGGGCACCGTTATCTCATTGATCGATAAATCGATGCGCCGCACAACAACATCGTTGTGTCGTGGAATGAAGTTTGATGTCATTTACGACGAACCTAATTTCAACTTGAGCGAACCTGCTAAGCCAGTTCGCCCCGGTGAAATTGGAGCGGTTGTTGCGACGCTGTTGAAGGTTGAATCAGACTAAAGACAGATGTCTTGGGGGCGCACTGGAATGCGCTCGATGTCTTTTCCGATTGCGTTCCTAATGGCAGCGACAATTGCTGGAGTTACCGATATGCACGGTGGCTCACCAATACCTTTTGCTCCTAGTGGTGCCTGAGGTTCGTATTCCTCAATCATTACGGCAACAACATCGGGCGCGTCAAGTGCGGTCGGCAAAAGGTAGTCGGTGAAACTTGGGTTTCGTACCTTGCCGTCTTTCATCACGATTTCTTCCATTACCGCAAGGCCAAGACCCTGTGCAATACCGCCCTCGAGTTGGCCGATCGCTGAAAGTGGATTCAACACTCTGCCAACATCCTGAGCGGTGGCAATCTGCACCACTTTCACTAAGCCGAGTTCGGGATCAACATCGACGACTGCTCTATGAGCGACAAAGGCGAACGCGGTATGGCAATTACCCTGCCCATTCTCGTCTAGTTCTTCAGTCGCGCGATGATGGTGTTCGAATGTTTCGCTGATTTCAATTCCGTCTGATGCTTCTGCAACCGAGATACGAAACGTTCCTACTTGATCAATCACATCGGTGCCATCGATGACCAGGCGCAGGGGATCGATGCTGTGCAAATTTCCGACATGATGGAATAGGCGTTCGCGAACGAGACGACATGCGCCATCAACGGCTCCACCACTCATCCACGTTTGACGAGATGCTGAGGTAGAGCCTGCAGAGCCGATCTGGGTATCAATTGGCTCAATAATCACTTCGTCTACACCAAGAACGCTTCGAGCAATTTGTGGAGCAAGTGTGACGAACCCCTGGCCTACCTCTGAAGTTGCAAACTTGAGTGAAGCGACACCATCTGCAAGCGTGCAACGCGCTGTGGCGTAGTCGTCAAACCCTTCGCTGTACATGAGGTTTTTCATCGATACACCCCAACCAATACCACGAATGATGTTTGAGCGCGATGCAGTGAGGCCGCTACCACCAGGGAGAGCAAGTTCATTGACGGTTGTACCGAGGGGTTGAGGTAGTGGAATTGCATCGGTCTCGGTGATGCAGCGGGCAACTGGAGCAACGCTTTCCATGACTTGTCCAGTGATGAGCGGATCGCCCGTGACCATTGCGTTGATCAAGCGAATTTCGACCGGAGATTTGCCAACTGCAGCAGCGATCTTGTCCATCTGAGATTCGTGTGCAAAGCATGCCTGCACGACACCGAAACCACGCATTGCACCGCATGGTGGGTTGTTGGTTCGCACCGCATAGCCATCCACCGTTGCGTTGTCGCATTTGTATGGGCCTTGAGTATGCGTAATGCCATTGATGAGTACGGCAGGTGATGTGCTGGTGTACGCGCCACCGTCGAATACAAAACGAGCGTCGATCTTGACGATCTTGCCGTTCGAGTCTGCGTGGTGACGCATGAAGATGGTTGCCGGGTGGCGATGAACATGGCCGAAAAAGCTTTCTTCCCGGCTGTATTGCATCTTGATCGGTCGACCGGACTTAAGTGCAAGCAAGCAGCAATGAACTTGCAAACTGATGTCTTCGCGAGCACCGAATGCTCCGCCAACGCCGCCAAGTGTGAGTCGAACCTTTTCCGCAGGTAAGTCGAGGCATGCTGAAATCTGCGACAAGTCCTCGTGTAGCCACTGAGTTGCTACATGGAGGTGGACACCAAGTCCGTCGGTGTCGGGGATTGCCAGCGCAGCCTCTAATCCTAGGAATGCTTGGTCTTGCATGCCGATCACGTACTCGCCCTCAACGACAATTGGTCCTGTCGCCGTTTGGTCGCCGCGGATGATGCGTTGATGGCGTATGACATTTCCATCTGGGTGAATTGGATCGTGTGCACCAGAAACTGCGTCCTCTGGGTCAGTTAATGGATTGAGCACTTCGTACACCACGTTGATGAGGGCAAGTGCGCGTCTGCATGTTTCTGGGTGGTCGGCGGCTACAGCTGCCACAGGTTCACCCATGTAGCGGACGAATTCCCGTGCAAAGACCGGTTGGTCGCTACTGATGAGACCGTATGTGGGTTTGCCCGGAACATCGCTCGCGGTAATGACGCATTGCACGCCCGAAAGAGCACGAGCAGCGGAAGTATCAATTGAAACTATCCGCGCATACGGATGCGGGGATCGAAGCGTTGCTCCCCACAGCATGTTCTCAGCATGCATGTCCGAAGTGAATTCGAAACTGCCTTGAACTTTGTGAGCACCATCTGGACGCAGCGCACTCGTTCCGAGGATGTCTCTTGGCTTGGTGACTGTAGACGAAGTTGCCATATTTACTTCACAGCATTTCTCGATCGAATGGTCGCTTCTACGGCAGCGAAAACGCGACCGTAACCCGTGCATCTACAAATGTTTCCGGAAATAGCTTCCTTCACTTCAAATTCAGACGGTTGAGGGTTCTTTTCCAGCAGATGATGTACTGCAACAATTAGGCCTGGCGTGCAGAAGCCACATTGCACTGCACCCTCATCAACGAAGCTCTGTTGTACGTCGGTGAGCGCTGATTCAGTCGTAATTCCTTCAACAGTGACGATCTCGCTATTGATTGCTGTCGCAGCCATCACCAAACACGCGCACACTGCAGCGTCGTCCATAAGCACTGTGCAACTGCCACATTCACCTTGTTCGCATGCACCTTTTGTTCCTGGGAGGCCAAGGCGTTCACGGAGCACATAGAGCAGGCTTTCGCCAACCCATGAGTCCTGAACCTGGTGTGTTTTTCCATTCACACGAAGTTGGTAAAACTCATTTGCACTCATTGGTATGCCTTCCTTAACAAACGTGACGCTAGAACTGAAATGGCATGTCGTCGGTATTCAGCAGTGCTGCGATGATCGTCAATTGGTGATGATTCGGCTGCAGCACGCCGTCCAAATTCATTTGCCACATCGAGTGAAATTGACTGGCCGGCTGAGAGATCTTGTGATGATTGAAGCCATGCTTCGGACTCACGGCACCTAATGATGGTTGGGCCAACGGAGCCGAGCGCTATTCGCACATTGGCATTCTCGTGATCTGCAACTAGGCAAGCTGAAGCCACTGAAATGACCATTGCATTGCGCACACCTACTTTTGAATAACCCTGCCAACCCCGAACGATGGGAAAATCAATTGCTGTGATGATCTCATCATGTTGACGCACGCTGCGTTTTACTCCTGTCATGAAGTCATGAATTGAGACAACACGACGTGAATCAAGCGTATTCAGATGAATCATTGCATCGAGGGCAAACATCACAGGCAGTGTGTCGCCAGCTGGTGAACATGTTCCGAGGTTGCCACCGAGTGAACCTGCCGCCCTTATCTGAGGAGACCCCACAGTGCGTGAAGCCTGTGCCAATGCAGGAATGGCAGTGAGTACTGGCTCGCCTTCGATGACCGAATAGGGAACACCCGATCCGATGGACATGATTCCAGGAGTGTCTGTTCGAATCGTGCGTAAGGCTGCAACGTCGCGAAGGCTCACCATGGTTGTCGGCTTTACGTGATTGAAATTGATTTCAACCATGAGGTCCGTACCACCTTGGATAAGACGGGCATCAGCATGCTCGCGCAACGCTGCAAGTGCCGTTATCAACTCTTTGGCGACGATGACAGTCATATCTAGTTGCCATCCCAATCAGCGAAAGCATCGATCATTGCATGCACATCACCAAGTGGGTACAAGATTGGGCATGTTGCTCCGTTATTCAAATAGTGACGCACCTGCTCGCGAGCTTCTGCAGGAGTGCCACTAGCCGTGAGCATTTGCACGATCTCGTCTGGAACTAATTTTGATGCAGCAGTTACTTGTTCGTGAGTTGCAGGCCAGGTAAGAACTTCGCCTACCTTGTCGAGTAGCGACTGAGGTACTCCAGAAGCCTTCATGATGTGTGGTTGCTGGCCAAGATACTGAGTAACCATCTCGCGTGCCATGTCTAATGCGGTCTGCCGGTCTTCGTGAACGCTGCACACCACGAGCTGAGGTCGATCGATATCGTCAATCTTTCGTCCCGCTTTGTTCGCGCCCGTTTGTAAAGCCTCCATGGCTTGTTTGTTGTAATCGGGGGAGACTAAGTAATTCAGTACAACGCCGTCGGCGATTTCACCTGTGAGTTCCATCATCTGCATTCCTGTAGCACCAATGTAAATAGGCACATCCTTGGCACGGCGCTCCTGATACACGTAGTCAAGTTCGATTCCATCGAAGTGAACAAACTCGCCATTGAAGGTGACATTCTCATTATGCAAAAGCGCACGAACGGCAGTGACGATCTCACGCATTGCGCGAAGTGGTTTCGCACGGGAGATGCCCACTTTTTGAGCCAATGGGTCCCACCAGGCCCCGATACCCAGAATTACTCGACCTGGTGCAAGGTCATCAAGAGTGGAAAATGTGGCTGCTAGTCGAGCCGGATTGCGGCTCCAACAGTCAACAACACCTGAACCAACTTTGATGTTGTGAGTAACAGAAGCAAATGCCGCCATCGGAACAGTTGCCTCGCGGACCAATCTGCTCTCTGCCTGCCACACGGCTTCGAAGCCCTTTGATTCTGCATATTGCGCAAATGCCATTCCTTCACGGATGGGGTGTGCATCTTGCAGGTAGATGGCCATACGTGCCTTGCCGGTCTGCTGATTAATCGCTGCTGCAGGAATACTCATACATCCAACCTTTCAAATAATCTTTGAGCTTGTTCACGCGCTTTTGATCGAATTTCTTGTACATCCATTCGTGTCAATTTGCCATCTTCATACACGCGCTCATCGTCAACATCCACAGTAAGAACATGCATGTCAGTAGTGAAGGCTGTGTGCCATGGACTGTCCATACTGTCGTATGTCCAAACAACTTTGTCGTTTTTCGCTTCCGGAAAGAATTGATAGTTGTTGTTGAGCCACGTGTCAACAACTGTTGGATTCTGATTGACGTCGTATTCGCGAAGACGAACATAGGCGAGGCGTGATTCCTCCATCATGTTTGCACCGATGCCGTCAGTTCCCAGAAGAATTGGGTTAGGTCGCTCTGTGGGTTTTGCGTATCCAACCGAGTTATTCATGTTTGAACGAGGGTTGTGAACAATTGAGCCTTTGAGCTCTCGATCTAGGTGCACGGCATGCACAAGCAACCAATCGTCTTGGGCAAGTGACTCAAGACGTGATCCAGCATCTAGGTCGTCAATGCCTTCTGCAACGTGAATGTGCACTCCAACGCCTAATGATGAAGCAAGGGTGGCAGCTTCGCTCAGAGTTTCGTCTCCACAGGTAAACGCCGCATGAACGCCAATCATGCCTCGACCACCACTCTTGATGAATGCAAAACCCTCATCAAGTCCGCGACGCGCTGCGGAAGACATTTTCACGGAACGATCGACACGCGGATGCAGATTACCTTCGTCGTCCCATCGATCGGTTATGCCGTAACTGGTGTTCACGCGAACGCCAACGTCACGACATGCCTTTGAGATCGTCGCGAGTGAACCTTCGATCGCATTCGGCGATTCATGATGGTCAATGATGCATGTTGTGCCACTTGCTAGGGCTTCGGCAGCGCCGAGTGCGGCAGACCAATAGATCATGTTTAGGTCTAGAGCGGCATCAATACGCCACCAAATGTTTTCAAGAATTGAGATGAAGGAGTCGGTGGACCCACGAGGAGCAGGCATTCCGCGAGCAAGCGAACTGTAGAGATGGTGATGAGCACAAACCATCCCTGGGGTTACATTCGTCATGCTTAATCCTCAGAGCTCGAATCATCGCGCTTCATCGGCAACTTTGATCGCCACACACCATCGAAGTCGTACAAGGCTGCGGCAACGGCACCAGCGGTTGGAACCAATCCGATTTCACCAACGCCCTTGATGCCGTATGGGGAATTTGGCTGAGCTGATTCAACGAGTTGAACTGAAATTTTTGGAACGTCTTTGGCTCGAAGGATTCCCAGGCTTCGTAGGGTTTTGTTTAGTGGGAAACCCGTTTCGGGGTCGCTAGGGAAGTCTTCGCTCAGCGCATATCCGAGGCCCATGTGAACAGAGCCCTCAATTTGTCCTTCGCAAAGCTGTGGGTTTACAGCACGACCAACGTCGTGGGCTGCAACAACGTGTTCGATCTTTCCCGTTTCACGGTCGATAACAACCATCTGAGCTGCGTATCCAAATGTGGAGTGAATGATTGGGTTCTCCACACCGGGTTCACCAAGTTTGGTTGTCCAGTCAACTCGGTATTCACCAAAGTGATCCACACCAACTTCGCAATTGGCCGCGCGTGCTGCTTCACAAGATGCCTTCACTGCACCTGCACCCATGAGGGTTCCGCGTGACCCTGTCGTTTGACCAAGTCCGAGCTCGCGCGTTGTGTCAACGATGACATCGATGAGTGAACCATCAACACCAAGCTCCTCAACGGCAACTTGTTGTGCAACGGTGTTGATCCCTTGGCCCATTTCGGTCCAACCATGACGAACTTCTATTCGGCCATCATGCTTGAAGTGAACGACTGCTCGTGTGATTTCCTTGAATCCATTTCCGAGACCACTGTTTTTCAAACCTAGGCCAAGTCCGATTGCTTTGCCTGACAACCGAGCTTCGTCGTATGCAGGCTTGATTGAGTCAAGACATTTTGATGCACCAAGACAACCATCGTCCATGACTTGTCCAGGACCCCAAACCATGCCGGGCATGATGACGTTTGCTCGGCGAATAGACCAGCCGTCTATGCCAACTTTTTCGGCTAACCGATCGAGCACACCTTCCATCGCAAACTGTGCTTGGTTGGCGCCGAATCCACGGAAGGCTCCACACACGGGATTATTTGTGCGAACCGCAATTGCTTCAACGTCAATGTTTGGTACTTGGTATGGACCACTTGCGTGACCCGCCATGCGTTC
>JBEGVD010000173.1:0-8133 GCA_041178585.1 Actinomycetota bacterium | reverse complement strand
CACAACCAGCCGTGGTCTGGGAAAAAGAAGTTCATCTCCGCAGGCGCTTCGGTTTCGGGCGTGAGTTGGAAGATCACGCGCACGCCGTCAAGCACCAGCTCTTCGCCGGTAAAGGTGATGTCAGTTGTAGGAGCCAGCAAACCCGGAGGCCCCATTGGTACTCCAGTGCCAAGACCACTGTCAACATGTCCAGTTGGGCCCGGCGGCAGCAATGGTCCAAACTGATACGTCGCGCGCCTTCCCATCGCTGGGCCAGCAATGACGTTCTCTCCAACTGTTTCGTGCAAGAAACCAATTGGTGCAACAATTTGGCAACGGCCAGCATCAACGTCGGCTTTTGTTGTTACGCCAAGAATTCCACCGAAGTGGTCGGCGTGTGAGTGCGTAAAGATCACTACCGTGGTTGGCAGTTTCTCTACATGTTCATCCATGAGTTCGAGTGCTGCACGTGCAGTGTGCTCACTGGTAAGCGGATCAATCACTACCCAACCATTCGTTCCGCGAATGAACGTGATATTTGAAATGTCGTAGCCACGCACCTGCCATACGCCATCGGCAACCTTGAACAAGCCGTGATGAGCATTCAGTGTGGCGTGGCGCCACAGCTGAGGGTTCACCGTCTCCGGGCATTCGCGACCATCGCGAAGGAATTCGTAATTGTCACTGTTGCCAACGAAGCGGCCTTTTTCGTCAGTGATCAAACCGTTCTTACGTTTTGCGATAAACCCCTGACGCACTCGCTCAAGATCTACAGGATCAAAGTCGCGATTTGCTGCGTTGCGATTATGCACAATGGTGTGGGTAGTCGCTGGTTTAGGTTGTTCAGGGTGCACTTCCCAACCTTAGTTATTGCTCACTAACATGACTGCAGTGAAAAAAGTTTTCATCGCCCTCAGCGCCATTTTGGTGTGGACAGCTATTCCAGCGGCATCCGCAAATGCAGTTTCGATTGGACAATCCTGTGCAAAGACCACCCTTGGCACAAGGGTCTCCTCCCGAATAAACAAAAAGCCGATCATTGTGGTGTGCCGCATACGGGCGGGTCGCAAACAGTGGATTCGTGCGGCCGTTCAAACGCTGGTTACGACGACCACGTCAACTTCCACAACATCAACGACTGTCCCAGAACCGACGATTAACTTCACCGAATCGGTTAACGAGTTCAAACCCAATCTGAGATACATCGATGTAGAGGGGATGCAACAGCGCTCATACTTCCTGCATATTCCCGCTTCTTACCAACCAGATCAGGCGGTTCCGCTTCTTCTCGCTTTCCACAGCAGGACTACAGACGGCGGGGAAATTTTACGCACCTCGCAATTCGTAGCTTGGGCAGCAGCTATGAATTTCATTGTGGCATCAGTGAATGCTTCTAACAGTGCGGGCATATCGTCTTGGAATGCCGGCGAATGCTGTGCTCCTGCAACCGATACAAACGAAGATGATGTACTGCTTACCTCTGCAATAATTCAGGCAGTAGAGACAAATTATTCCATCGATAGTTCTCGTGTGTGGGCAGTAGGTCACTCAAATGGTGGAATGATGGCTTACCGGTTGGCCTGTGATCTTTCTGACAAGATCACAGCCATTGCTGTTGTAGCTGGTTCGCTAGTTGATACATCATGTTCGCCAACAAAGCAGGTTTCACTTCTACATATCCACGGAGACCTTGATCCGACTGTTCCTATACAAGGAGGTGGAAAACTTGACACTCCTAACATTTATTACTCAGTACTCGATTACGCCAAGGCCAACTCGTGCAACACCTCCTCTTCGGTTAACTTCACGAGCGAGGAACAGCAATTCTTGTGGAACTGCCCTTCTGGTAATCAAGTGCAGCTAGTCAATTATTTGAATGAATCACACGCATGGATAGATGGTTTCTCTAAGGACATTTTGCGGTTCTTGTTTGCTCACCCACGCAAATAACGCAGGTGAGCAATAAGGGGTTTGAGTTACTTAACGATTAAAGCCGTCACCATGTAGCGCATGCCTTCAGGTGTCTCTGCATGAGTGAGAATGTGACAGTGCCAGGCCCACACACCAGCATCTTTTGGCGTATACACAACTGTCCAACGCTCTCCTGGAGCAACGTTCAGAGTGTCCGACCAGAATGGCGATTCGAGCATGATGCCATCCTTAGCAACAACCAATCCTGCAGGTTGATGCAAGTGCATCGGGTGGGTCATGTTCCCTTCGTTGTAATAGTGCACGACCATAGATTCGCCAATCGCCAACGAGTACGGCGATGTTGCAGGAAATGACTTTCCATTCAGTGACAGGCCAATAGTTCCACTGTCGTTCAAGACCATGACTACTTCTTGTTCTGCAACGTTATTTGCATCCTTTGTACGACCACCAGCAGCCGTCATTGCCATGGTTTTCCAATCACCGATCAGAATCGCACCTGCAAGTCCGTTCGGAACTTGCACTTGCGCATTGTGGTGTGAGTGATACATCCCTACCGATGGTTCAGAAGCCGTCCACTCATAGGTGAACGTGCCACCAGGAATGATGGCCTTTTGTGTGTAGGGGTCAACACCATCCATCGAGTTCGGCACCCGGACTCCGTGCAAGTGCAACGCAGTGGATTCAGGAAGCTCGTTCTTCAAAACAATTCGGATTTTGTCGCCAACATTGGCGTGCATAACTGGACCAGGAATCATGCCGTTATACGACCAACCGTCAACAATCTTTCCCGGTTCAACCTCCCATGGAATGATCTTGGCAACGAGGCTGAAAACTTTGTAGCCGTCATCCGACATGGTGTACGCAAGTTCGGCATTACCAATACCAAACGTTTTTGCCGGAAACTTCATGGCAACGTCTTCCATCATTTTGTCCATTTGCTGCCACGAAACTGAAGACATCATGGCGTTACCTGACGACGCCATATTCATGTCGCCGCTTGACTCAACAACGCTAAGTTTGCCGGACATCCCTGCTGCACTATGACCAGCAATTTCACACAGGTACTCAACTTCGCCTACTTCTAAACCTTTCACTTCAAGTTCAGCGCTCTCGCCGGCTTTCAGCATGGCAGTGTGAGCGTTGAGTGACGGAATCGCAAAGTTGTGATCAACAGATCCGTTGTTTGTTACCGCAAAGGTCACGTCCCCTGCTGGAACAACACTTGGGTTGAAAACCACCTTGAATTCGGTCAGTGTTACCTGCACTACCGATGAACCCGAAGCGCTCTCTGCGGTTGAGCCACCATTCATTGCGACAACCGCAACTACACCTAAAACAAGTGCAGAAACCGCTACTGCAACCATCATCATGCCAAGCATGGATTTTGCGAATATTGACTCGCCTACATTTTTGTCATTGACTTCAGTTGTCATGTTGACCTCCGTTGGTACACCAAAACGGTATGCACTTTGGCTTGGAGGCGAACAGTTATCCGCTTTTGCTACCGATCAAAAAAATCAACAAAGCATGGAGCTTTTATCGATGTGACAAAAAGCGATTATTCGCACCACGAACACTCGCTAAACACTTAGCGATACCTAACGAGATGTAGGTACACCTAACAAATTTTTAGAATGCGAACAACACTCCACGCACCATCAAGATTCCAATAATCAAGATGATGAGTCCAGCAATACGTGTGAACCAGGTTTGTGGCCAAGGTCGGCTACTTGATCGGCCAAACCAGCCGAGAACGGTGGTGACAAGTCCAGGTGTTCCCATGAATACAAAACTGAACATGATCATTTGCGCAGGATCAGAGACTGCATCCGTGAGTACTAGGCCCCAGATGCGAGCAACCAGCATCATCACGGTCACCTTCAAAATTCCACGTGGCATCCAACGATGCAACGATTCAACATTAGGGAATTTGTCGACCACAAGTCCCACAAGCTTCGGTACCAAGTACAACACGCCACCCACCCACAACGCCCAGTTGTTGCCAATGAAAACTTCGGCAACAAACAGAAACACCGCTGTGCGAATGAGCGAGGAAATTATTTGCTGAACATTTGACGCATCACGAAGAGCAAGATCGGTGAGTTCGCGATATCGAGTAGGTGTCAGCTTCACGGTTGCATTTTCAAGAATGAAACGCACTGCAAGCACACACATTGCGACAATCTGAATGCCTGCAACATTTCCTGCAAACTCTGGGCGGAACCCGGTGAGGCCAGGAAGCGACGAGAACATCGAACCAGCTGCAAGTGCACCAAACAGCAAGATGAGAATGAAATCTGTGCTGCGATCCCACGCACCCGCCAATCCAATTGCATTCTTGCGACGGAATGGTCGCGAGGCACTGGCCAGCATTGGAACGGCAAAGCTCATCACCCAAATTCCAAGAAGCCCACGTATCGAATCTGCACTGTTGATTCCACCACCAGCAAGAACGGCAACTGCAAACACAATTGCACCGAGGAATCCGGCAAAGGCATCAAGTGTTCCAATCACAACAATGGCGCTCAACAACGCAAGTGACGGCATGACGACCTCAAAGTTGGTATTAAATGCAGAGGCGATGCCAAGAACAACGCCAGCAACTGGCAGCAATAGCCACAACGCGCCAAAAAGCGAACGCAAGTATGTGCCATCTTGTAACACGCGTCCAATCATCGGCGATCGATGCGCAGCGGCTTCTGGCGTTCTGGTCATGATGCGATCTGCGAGGGAGAATCGAGGCAGCCGCAATCTGTCAGCGCCTTCACCGTCTGCGCCAATGCTCTTCACCGACACATCGGAAACGTCACCCGAACCGCGATCTTCATCTTCGTCTTCCTTGCGACCACTACCACTCGACGAACCACTTCCTGCACTACCGCTCAATGCCATAAGCGCCATCAGCGCAACCATATTTGCAACAAGGTCAAGGACACCCTTCGGCTCATCCAACGGATTGAACGGTTCGCCCCGTTTATCTTGATCGTTTGCAAGTTCTTCAATCTGAGGATCTTCGATGACGATGATGCCAACTGATGCTGTCAGCGCAACACCTTGGGAGTCCACGCCGTTCAATGTGAGTGTGTGATTACCGAGTTCAATTTCCTTCGGAATATCAAATGTATTCACGAATTCACCATTGGTGTCGGTTGTTGCTGAACCAAGCAGAGTTGGATCCGAATAAATCCATACTTCAACTTGTGAGACAGGTGCGAAGCCATTGCCTCGCACCTCTACATATCGACCGCGCACTGCACGCACTGCAGTACCGAGGCCGTCAGAAATACGTGCTGCATCCTGTGGGGCGATTTCAATAACCACACCACCAAGCTCGATCCGAGCGGTGTTATCTGCAGTTATTGTCAGTTCTGGTGCATTTGATTCTCCCCCAACCGTTGCGGCACTCTCACCAGGTGCAACTTCAATCGGCTTTGATGCAGGCAAAGTAACCACCGGAGTACGAGGAATTGTCACCACCGGCAGCGAAGTGGAAGGCGTGGTAACGATGGTTGACGTGGTCGGAACAATTACTGGCTCAATAACTGGAACAATCTGCGGACCAGCATTCACGGGAATTGAAGTAAACCTGCGCACAATTTCGTCTACTACCGGAGAAACCGTTGCAACTTCTTGACTTGGTGTGAGGTCAAGCGAGTCCATCGCGTCGTTCAGTTCGGCAACCATTTCTGCAGTGTCTATTTCGACATAACCGAGTGCATGAAACTCTTCCATTGTGAGATTGCAGTTGTTATTAGCGATTCCATCAGCACACAGCAACAACTTATTCACAGCATCAATCAATGCCTGTACTTCTGCAACTGTGTCTGTTTGTGCAGAAGACATTGACGCCAAGAATTGGTTAATCACACTGATGTTCTGAGCATCTACCCCAACTACGCCAGCAGCAGTAAATGTTGAAAGCGTTGGTGTCGTGTTTGACCCTGTATAGCCGCTGATGGCAGCAAGTGCGTTTGCCTGATTGCTACGCACCAAGGTAACAATCGACTGAATTTTGATCAACGAGTCCACGCCAGTGGTGTCATCGTTGGTGGCGATGATGGCATCAACTACAAGCTGAAGGTTTTCATTGCTCACCCCCGTGATCCCCAGCGACGTAAACATCGCTACGGTCAACTCGGTTTCTGGTTGTTCCCCAGTTGACAACACAAATATTGAGCTAATGATTGTTCCAAATGTGCCAATTTCTTCATACGTGTCGACACCAGATCCCAACTTCACATCAAGCACATCATTCAATAATGAAGCCTTGCCCGTTGTATCAATGGCGCTCAGACCAAGTGCTGAGTACGAGGATGAAGAGATGGACATATTGTTGTTATCAATTCCATCGGCGCCAGCAAGAACCGAAACATATGCACTTACCGTCGCTTGAATTTCTGAAGTGGAATCACTTGAAATCTCATTGATCTGTGCGAACGCACTGTTAATTGACATCAGGTTCACATTCGTCACGCCTGAAACTTCGGCGTTGGCGTAGTCCGCAAGAGTAGGAACCGCGCTTCCCGAAGTGCCGTCGTACTGGCTAATCACATTGATAGCCGCAGCCTTGGCCGCAGCAACTGCAGATGCCACTGTCGAGCGCAACTCAGAAAGGGTGTCAACTCCCGAACTGGCACGAAGCGCTGCAATCACTTGCGACAGATTGCTTTCAGTTACACCGGTAATTCCCAGCAATGCAAAATCAGCAACCGTAAGTGTTGGTGATGCATTAACCCCATTCGCTTCGGCAATCACTCCAGATACCGCAGACGCGATAGCCGCCAGTTCGGCATAGGTGTCTACCCCGCTTGCCGACTTGGCGTCGAGGAGGTCATTCATCAAACTCACTTCAGCTGTCGTGTTAATGACATCGAGTCCAAGTGATGCGTAATCGTTTGCGCCCAGCGTGGCGCCACCATCGGCAAGACCATTTGCCGCTGCTACCACCAGAGCGTAGGCATCAACCACGGCCTGAACCTCTACCTGTGAATCAGTTGCCGCTTCCGACAACTCGCCAATCAGGCTATTAATTGCCGCAATGTTGCTCGACGTGACTCCAGAGATCGCAGCATTTTGATAATCAGCAAGAGTCGGAGCCGTATTCGTTCCTGTGTATGTCGCAATGACGGCTTGCGAAGCGGCACGCGCGTTGGCAATGCCTTCGTCGACAACGTTTTGCAAAATAGCCATCGCATTGATGCCACTGCCATCGTCGGCCGTACCCGCAATCGCAGCGATTACTGCCGAAAGATTTTCTGCCGTGACGCCTGTTATCCCCAACGCTTCGAAATCTTGTGCTGTAAGGGCTGGCGACGCAGTTCCGCCTGCCGCAATGATGCTGAAGCGGTTGACAATGCTTGCCAGATTGGTCAGTTCGGCATAGGTATCAATACTTGCGGACGATCCAACATCAATCACTGCATTGAGCAACAACGCTTCTGCATTGGTGTCAATGACCGTAATACCAAGTGTTTGGAACTGGCTAATTGACAGAGTCGCTCCACCATTAGCCACTCCGTCAGCCGCATTCAGCAATGTTGCGTAGGCATCAACAACTGCCTGCACCTCGGATGCCGTGTCTGTTGCTGTCTGACCTAACTGCGCGATTGCAGAGTTGATGGCACTGATGTTGCTTGCACTTACACCACTCACTCCCGCATCTTCATAAGTTGCAGAAGTAGGCGCAGTGTTTGATCCGGTGTAAGCAGAGATAACTGCGAGCGCGGCATTCGAAGCCGCAACTGAAGCATCTACCACCGATAGCAACTCACTCAGCGAGTCGACACCCGAGCCATTATCTGCCGTTGCAGCGAGCGCAGCAATCACAGCAGCCAAATTGTCGGCATTCACTCCACTGATTCCAACTGCAGCGAGCGCTTCGGGGGTGAGAGCCGGCGAAGCATCGCCGCCGGCTGCAGTTACAAAAATGCCCGCAACCGTTGCTGCTAGCGCTTCAAGTTCGGATTGGGAATCAACAGCAGATGCTGAAAGCGTGTCAATGATGTCGTTGAGCAACGATGCTTTTGCAGCAGTATCAATACTGGTAATGCCATCGGCGCTGTACTGCGACACCGTGAGCGAAACATTGTTGTTGTCTACCCCGTCTGCGCCAATGAGGGCTCCCGTTTGCACTGCCGACATTGTCTGCGCAGGGTTCGATGAAATGCTGACGTTGGTTGCAGCGTCGGTTTGTTTCGCCGTGAACGAATGCGCACCGGCACC
>JBEGVD010000172.1:0-8752 GCA_041178585.1 Actinomycetota bacterium | reverse complement strand
GATTGTTGTGTCATTTGTTGGGGGTGATGTGAAAAAGCCGGGAGTGGCTGATCTAAATCTCTTCCTCTTCGCTTTCTTCGTCGTCTTCATCGAATCGCACTCCGTAGCGTTCCGCTATGGCTGCATACTCGTCTTCTTCGGTCTGCGGCGAACGCGAACGACCACCAAAACCCAAATCTTCGGCCGTAGGCCCTGATTGCTTCAATCTGCGCGCTTCTTCAAAGCGACGATGACGACCCTTCTTCACGGTAGGGGCTCCGAACTTTGCTCGGACGACTACCGCTTCGGTAGCCGCCTATTGAATAAACATCGCAAATGACTCTAGCCGTTGAAATGGCTCAAAATGGGCATTATTGCAAGGTTGTTGGCAAAAGTCGCAAGCGTCCTCGCCCATCAAAACTCAGACCCGCCTCACCCGTGAGAATCTTTTCGATGTCGCGTCCAACGATCTCTGCACGCCAGCCTGTGGATAACCGCGAGTTCGCAGATTTACGTAAGAGGTCCATGATGTCCTGACGAGTTCCCAGCAATGTTGCATCAACATGATGCACTCGAGATAGCTCGCCTATCCATGCCGCTATCAGGCTCATTGCAGGACGAAACTCTTTATCCACGTCGTCATGGTCTGAATGTGGGATCTTTGCCTCGACATCACGACCACGTGCAACTGCGTCAACAATTTCTTGCCCAACCTGTCCTCCGATTTGTCGCCCTTCTAGACCGCGTATGGAAGACAAGTCTGCAACCGTTCGCGGCATCGCGTGGGCGATACCGAGCAGCGCGATATCGGAAAGCACACGACGTGGAGGCATGTCATGCTGCATAGCCTTCCGCTCTCTCCACTCGGCAACAGATTGAGCAACACCACGTGACGCTGGCTTCAGTGTGCGCACTTCTTTAATTCGCAGCCAAGCTTCAGACGGATCCTGAGGTCCACTTGGGCGGGTTCGTAACTCCTCGCATGCCTCTGCAGCCCACGACGCCCTACCTAATTCATTCAAACGCAACATGATGCTGTCGTAGAGCACGAACAGGTAGTCAACATCACTGGCTGCATACTTTTGTTGATCTGCAGTTAGTGGTCTGCGCAACCAATCTGTTAGCCGGTCACCTTTTGGCAGCGATATCTTCAACTCGTTCTGCACCAAAGAAGCCAGAGACGGCGTAGACATCCCAATGAAGCCAGCCGACAGTTGAGTGTCAAAAATGCGTTTTGGGACTGACCCAGAAGCGTGTTGAAGGACTTCTAGATCTTGTTGCGCAGCATGAATGATGCACAGCGAATCAGCGTCGAATAAACGGCCAAGCAATTGAGTATTGATTGCTAGCGGATCAACTAGCGCCGTCACATTTCCAACTCGAATCTGGAGCAGAGCAAGTTTAGGGTAATAAGTTTTCTCTCGATGAAACTCAGTGTCGAGGGCGTACCGATCGGATTCAACAGCTTGGTCAATGAGTGCATTCAACGACGAATCGTCATCAATCCACATCATGTATGAATTGGCCTATTCGCCGGTGACAACGGAATTGCCAGAAGCGATCCAACCCGATGTTCCACCAGCAATATTCACAAGGTTGTCGATATCAAAATCAGCCAAATACTGACATGCGCGCATACTGCGCCCACCGGCTTGGCAAATCACATAGACAGTTCCCTCATGCCGGAAATCATCAACACGATCTGGAAGGGTCGACAACGGTATGGAAATGGCATTTGGGACATGACCAGATACATACTCGTCGGTCTCTCGAACGTCGATGACAAGTGAGCCGGAAGCGACATGTGGTTCGAACTCAGCAATAGAAATTTCAGCGATCATTCGTCATATCCTATTGCACGTCAGTCGGCGCATTGATATTCGTCAGTTGTAGATTCGAAAAAAACTGATCGAAGATAGGCAAACCTGAAACCGCCTTATGGATCGCTCGTTCGCCAGCTTCATAAGCGCTGATCATGTGGTCTCGTGTTGACGAAACATTCCAGCAACTCAACAGCCAGTGACGCAGGTGTGGGGAATTGATATCGGCAGACACGACAACTCTGTGCGAGCCTGATGAATCCGCCAAACATCGAAATTGCTCCGCCAAAAAATACGGAGTGTCGCACGGCGCAAACAGGACAAAATCGGTGGTTGCTGTTTCTAACACATCGCAAATCGCACCAAGAGGTCCTTGTCCTTCACGACTACCAATCACACGTGGAGCGAACACGAAATCTGCATGATCAATTTCTGGCCCGACAAAAAACGTGTCAGCCTGAATCGCCGACTTGAGGTTGTCGAACACAACCAAACCCATCGGTCTTCCATCGATGAGATGAAATATTTTGTTAGTACCGAATCGCGAACTATGACCGCCACTGAAAACAAAACCCGAAATTGACTGCATCGTCAAAAATTTTATGGTTTGCTATTTGGGTCACATTGCAGGAGAAACTGAGCACACCGTGTCGCTTCATCGGATTCGCCAATCAATGCAGCGGTGCGCGCGAGTCCATCCAAACAGTTAAGAAATCCATGGTTCGAAACAGCAGACCAGCGAACGTACCCACTTCCCTTCCAACCGTTCTGTCTAAGTGCATCAAGTCCTCGGTGGTAGCCGACACGATAAGCCATGTAGCTTTCGACCGAATCCCGAGCAACATCACCCAAGGCTGCCCAAGCCGCAAGGTAACGCGGATGCTGCGCTACAACTCGTGCCACTGCGTCTCGTCTGTCGCGCTCAGGTGCTCCAAGGGCTGCATCCAATTCGGCCTGCATGCTGCTTTCTACACCAGGGAGCACAACATTTGGAGGGCCGGTACCTGAAACATTTACGGATGAACTCATGGCCTAACCGTATACGAGAAGTGGTTCCATCACGGGTTTTACTGGCAGAATGTATACGTGATTGCACTTTCATTTGATGCAGACAGTGTGAAAAATTACTCCCTCATGGCTATGGGCGGTTCATTCATCGGGTTGCTTCTTGTGCTGAAGTTCGCCAAATCAATTGTTTCAAAGTTGCTTTTGCTCATCGTGTGCGTTGGCATCGGTGTTTTGGCATTCACGCAGCGTGACGCAGTGAATGCATGCATCGCAACTGCAAACGAGCAAACTCAGGCTGGTACACCGTTCGAAACGACATGTACATTCTTCGGTCAGAGTGTTTCACTTTCAGGGATTAGCCAGCAGCCGTGATTGCGCCCTTTCTTGAGCACATTGATTCTTGCCCTACAGCACATCACGTTGTCGAAAGGGCTTCTACGATTTTTCGCCAAAATGGAATCAGGCAGGCCTCTTTAGAATCTGCTTTCACGGCCTCAAACCTGAGCAATGGTTTTGTTTCATCTGGCGGAACGATCATTGCTTGGAAAAATGCGCAATCAATTGCGCTACATGGAATTCGTATCGTTGGTGCGCATACGGACTCGCCTGGATTACACATCAAACCGAATCCCGATACACGAACTCTTAACTGGCACCAACTCCAGGTAGAGGTGTATGGCGGACCTCTTCTCAATTCTTGGCTAGACCGTGATCTTGGCATTGCCGGTCATGTAGTGCTTCGAGACGGCAGCACGTCGTTGTTCACATCACAGCAACCAGTTGCACGTGTTCCACAACTTGCTATTCATCTCGATCGTGAAGTGAACGATAAGGGGTTGATTCTTAATCGTCACCAGCACCTCTCACCCATCTGGGCAACTACAGCTTCATCAGTTCCATTTGAATCTTGGCTTGCTCAACAGGTTTCAGTCTCAACATCTCAGATTGCGTCTTGGTCTGCTCAATTAGTCGACTCACAGAGGGCGCAAATCATTGGTCGAGATTCCGAATTTATTGCTTCGTCACGTATTGACAACCAAATTTCATGTTGGGCAGCAGTCTCAGCTCTCTTGAATGCTGATGCTGACCAGCCAGTGATGATCGCACTGTTTGATCATGAAGAAGTTGGATCACAAAGTTCGCAAGGAGCTGGTGGACCAATGCTCGAGCATGTACTCGAGCGCCTATCTGTTGCAGCAGGATCTTCACGCTCTGACTATCTAGCGTCGCTCCAGAAGAGCCATTGCGTTTCGGCCGACAATGCGCACGCTGTGCACCCAAATTATGTTGACCGCCATGAAATGAACAACGCACCGTTCGTGAACGAAGGAGTTGTCGTTAAGACCAACGTAAGTCAGCGCTATGCAACTTCACCGCGGTCAATTGTTCCTATCGTTCGCGCAGCGTCTACAGCTGGTGTCAATCTGCAAACATTCTCTTCTCGCAACAACATCGCTTGCGGGTCAACCATTGGACCAATCACCGCCACTCGTATCGGCATAGAGACTGTTGACATCGGTGTGCCTCAACTTTCAATGCATTCAATACGCGAGATGTGTGGCACCAAGGACCCCATAGACCTCATCGCTCTACTCAATGCGTACTTTTTGCGGTCCTAATGCTGATCAGCGAATCAACTGATTCGCTTCATCTAACAACTTTTGCAATTCAACCTGCAGCGTCACCGTGAGCTCGGCGATTTGTTCACGTGAAGCTCTGCCTCCGCCGGGAACCTCTGCGGCAATCGGCTTGCCAATAACCATTCGACATTTTTTAAATCGAATGGCTTTTGAACCCGAGCGCATCACATCTTCAGTTCCAGAAATGCCGGCAGGAACAATTGGAACACCAGTCTTCAGAGCCACGTAGGCTGCTCCATCGAACAACGGCTGAACTTCAGGACCGTAGTGTCGCGTGCCTTCCGGAAACATCACGAGCGGTTCACCACTCTGAAGCACAGCAATACAACGTTTGAGTGCTTCAAGATCGGCTGAACCACGGGTTACAGGAAACGCGCCAAGTCCCGTCATTGCTTTCCCAATTAACTTGAAC
This sequence comes from Actinomycetota bacterium, assembly GCA_041178585.1. GTDB lineage: Bacteria > Actinomycetota > Acidimicrobiia > Acidimicrobiales > Ilumatobacteraceae > UBA3006. The sequence goes on along the minus strand of JBEGVD010000172.1, from coordinate 3,893 downwards.
TTCCAAATTGAATCCTTACCCATGAAACGCATTCGTCTACGTGTGGCAGCAGAAGCAACTGGAATATCGATGGTAGAACGGTGAGTGGGTGCAAAAACAAAGGCTCCTGTCTTTGGCACATTCTCCAAACCAACAACACGCAAACGAAGCAAGATTCGACACAGGAGAACTACGAGTCCGCGAACAATCGCGTAGAAGATTTTGGTTGAGCGTGATTGACCAACGATGCGAGAATCAACAATGGCCATTATGTATTCCTCTCGACATAGAGTTTCTCAATTTCATCAACAACGTCGTCAATAGCCCTATCGCCGGTATCGACAACAACTGAATCACGTGAAGAAGAAAGAGGGCTATCAGCGCGAGTGCTGTCAAGAAGATCTCTCTCGGCAATCGCAGCTGCGATTTCTGAAACATTACCGCCACTTTGATCAACGCGGCGTTGCGCGCGAACTTCTGGCGATGCAGTAAGAAAAACCTTGAGCAATGCGTTGGGGAATACAACTGTTGCAATATCTCGACCTTCGATCACTCCTCCACCATGGGCTGTTGCCCACTCCTGCTGGCGAATTCTCATTTCCGTTCTGACGCCTGAATTTGCGGCAACTTTGCTGACGTTGCCCGTGACCTCTTGTCCACGAATTGCTTGAGTTGCATCGTGTCCATTGATGATCACGCGGTCTAATCCGACGTGAAGATCACATTCCTGTGCCATCAGTGTGATCGCACCATGATCATCTAAATCGAGTTCACGCAACATGGCTTCGAAGGTGACAGCGCGATACATCGCACCTGTATCCAAATACTTCATGTTGAGACGCGAAGAAAGGGCCTTAGCAATGGTCGACTTCCCCGCACCTGCTGGTCCATCTATTGCAATGACGCGCCGATGTGCGTCAATTACCAACTTGTGTCCTTAGGTCGACCTTCTTCATAACCTGAAGCACTTTGTATTCCTATGATTGCGTTCTTGCGAAATTCAACGGTGTTGCTAGCGCCCGCGTATGTGCACGATGACCGCACACCAGCGACAATCTGATCGAGGATGTCCTCAACACTTGGACGCTCTGGGTCGAGATACATACGCGAAGTTGATATGCCTTCTTCAAAGAGTTCTTTGCGCGCCCGCTCCACTGCCGATTCATCGCGCGTACGGTTGCGAACCGCACGGTTTGAAGCCATTCCAAAACTTTCTTTATACAAACGACCGTTCGTGTCGCGAAGAGTATCTGCTGCTGATTCGTACGTTCCTGCCAACCAAGAACCAAACATGATGTTTGCTGCACCAGCAGCAAGACCCAATGCGACGTCACGTGGATGACGTACTCCTCCATCGGCCCATACGTGCTTTCCAAGTTGCGCAGCCTGTTCGGAGCATTCAAGTACTGCTGAAAACTGTGGACGACCAACACCTGTCATCATGCGTGTGGTGCACATGGCGCCGGGGCCAACACCAACCTTGATGATGTCCGCCCCTGCGTTGATGAGATCTCGCGTTCCTAAAGCCGTCACAACATTTCCTGCAACAACTGGCAGGGAAGCAACATTGGCACGAACCTGTTCGATTGCCTTCAGCATTCTTGTTTGATGACCATGAGCGGTGTCTACAACAAGCACATCAACACCCATTTTTGACAGTGCAAGCGCTCGTGCACCTGGGTCTGCATTAATTCCAACTGCCACGCCGATCATCAATTGACCGTTTTTGTCGAGCGCTGGCTTGTAAATGGTGCTGCGCAACGCCCCCTTACGAGTTATGCATCCGACAAGTTTGCCGTCATCGTCCACAACGGGGGCAAACGAAATTCGACGCTCGGTCATTTCATCAAACATTGCCTCTGCGCTCAACGATGAATTTAGTGAAATGATCTCGCGACTCATCACATTCTGCAATTGGGCGAATCGATCAAAGCCGACGGAGTCGTGTTCCGTGACGATGCCCGAAGGTCGGCCATCACTGTCCACAACAACTACTGCACCATGGGCTCGCTTGTAGATAAGGCTGAGAGCTTCGCCAACAGTTCCATCTGCTGGCATGGTGATTGGAGTTTCGTAAATGGTGTGTCTCGACTTGACGAAGCGAACAACATTCTCCACGACATCAAGGGGAATATCTTGCGGCAAAACAACCAAACCGCCACGCCGAGCAACTGTCTCAGCCATACGACGACCTGCAATTGCTGTCATGTTCGAGACGACAACGGGGATGGTCGTTCCTAAACCGTCTGTTGTGCTGAGATCAACACCCTGTCGCGATTGCACGTCCGACAGACTCGGCACCATAAATACGTCGTTATAAGTGAGGTCGTAATTTGGCGTTCCATTCAAAAACTTCATGATGTTTCCCCCTGTGCGCAAATGGTCCTAATAACTAAACCCTGCTTTACGACCGCTTTAGGCTACTCCGTATTTGTAGCCTCGTATTCACATGAGTTCGATCATCTCAAGCCACAATCCTGATGCAGTTATCCAGGCGGTCAGTGTGTTGAACGCAGGGGGTCTCGTTGGGCTACCTACCGAAACCGTCTATGGACTTGCGGCACGCGCAGATATCGACAATGCCGTAGCAAGTATTTTTCGCGCAAAAGGGCGACCAACGGGTCATCCTCTCATTCTGCACATCTCAGACATCTCCGACCTCGATCGATATGCCGTCAATATTCCAAATACCGCATTGACGCTCGCCCAGAATTGTTGGCCAGGGCCACTCACTCTTCTGCTTCACAAAACCAATGACGTATCACATCTCGTAACTGGTGGCAGAGAGACGGTTGCAATTCGCATTCCTGCAAACCAATACACACGTCAGATCATCAAACAATGCGGTAACGCTCTTGCTGCACCATCCGCGAACCTATTCGGTCATGTCAGTCCGACAACGGCTCAACATGTACTCAACGACCTCGGTGACAAAGTAGATCTCATCGTTGATGATGGTGATTGCTCCATTGGTGTTGAATCAACCATCGTTGATTTCACAACGGATCAACCCCAATTACTTCGACCCGGCGGTTTCCCTGCTGAGGATTTGGAATCAATCATCGGCCAGCAGATCCTCATGCCTTCAGGAGAATCGCGTGCGTCTGGAATGCTCGCCTCGCATTATGCCCCACAATGCACGGTCGTTTTGGTCGAGACCATCGCCGAGGCAAGGCAAGCACTTTCCACGTATGACAATGCGCGAATTCTTGACCATTGGGATAATTCCCCTTTGTATGCTGCCTCGTTGTACACACAAATGAGGCAGGCAGATAGCGATGGCATAACGGCGATAATTGCCGTGTTACCCAGTAAATCTGGGCTGGGACTGGCCATTCGTGACCGTCTGAAGAAGGCATCATTCCTCTAGGCTGATTAGTCCAAACCCAGGGTGGCACCCGTCACCCGACTCCTAGGGGGAGAAAAATACATGAAGAAAACAACAAAGCGCCGTTTCGGTGCTCTCGTTGTCGGTCTCAGCCTTGTTGCTGCGGCTTGCGGCGGAAGCAGCGATAGCGATTCAACAGCCACAGCAGGTGGCGAGTTGGAAGGAATGAAGGGCACCATGCCACTCGTCAACCTTTCAGCTGAGTTCAAAGATGGTATGAACGCGTTCTGGACTGCCGCAGGCAACACAGCGCTGGAAGACTATTCATATGCTGCAGAAGCATTTGACTCAGTAATGCTCGTTGCACTTGCAGCAGAAGCAGCAAAGACTGACGGCAGTGCACTTGCCGCACAGATCCAAGCAGTTTCAGCAGGCGGCGAAGCATGCAGCGATTTCGCAGCATGCGTAGCAATCATTGCAGCTGGCGGAGACGTCAACTATGAAGGTGCATCTGGTCCACAGGACATGAACGGAAACGGCGAACCAGTTAATGCTTCGTACGGCGTTCTTACCTTTGGTGCAGACA
>JBEGVD010000171.1:0-7790 GCA_041178585.1 Actinomycetota bacterium | reverse complement strand
ATTGGAAATGGCGGTGCTTCTGCAGAGTTGAGAACGACCACTTTGCAGTCGGTCAGTTCAACTTCACCTGTCGCCAGATTGGTGTTTACGGTGCCGTCAGGACGAGCCTGCACACGACCGGTGATTTGCACTACCCATTCGGATCGAACATCGGTTTCGTTGTCAACAACGCACTGCACCACACCGCTGTAATCGCGTACGTCCAAGAAAGCGAGGTGTTCACCGTGCTCGCGACGGCGAGCAATCCAACCACACACGGTGACCGTGTTGCCGATGTGCTCAGCCCGCAGGCCACCGCACAGTTGGGTTCGCAGTGATGTTGATTCGCCTAATGGCTGCAATGGAGACGACATGAGGCTTACAGCCTAGTTTGTGGAACGAATTTTGCTGACCTCATTTTGAATTGCAGCAACAAGATCTTCGCGATTCACGCTGTACTGCTCGCCCGAATTCATCGGCCGAATTACCACTTGACCGGCATCCAATTCATTTGACCCAATAATGATGGCGACCTGTGCGCCACTGCGATCGGCCGCTTTCATCTGAGCCTTCATACTTCGATTGTCGAACGCACGGTCGGCGCCGATACGCGCCATGCGCAATTGATTACACACGAGCGATGCTTCTTGACCACCAGTCGTGTCCACAACGAATGCGAACACATCGGTGTTCGGGGCGGGAAACACGTGCTCGGCGTCGCACGCCAATAGTGTTCGATCAAGTCCGAGAGCAAAACCAATTCCTGCTGTTGCTGGTCCGCCAAGTTCTTCAACAAGACCGTCATACCGTCCACCACCACCAATTGCAGTATGTGCAGCGGTTAACGCCGTGCTCACAAACTCGAATGTGGTGCGGCGGTAATAGTCGAGTCCACGCACCAATCGGTCGTCAATGACATATTTGATATTCATCGCATCTAATGCGGCAAGCACTGCTGCAAAGTGCTCCCCTGCAGTTGGGCTGAGATAATCGCGGATGCGAGGAGCATTCGCAATAATCTTTTGGTCTTCACGCCGTTTTGAATCGAGCACGCGCAACGGGTTCTTTGTCAGCGTGAATTGCGAGTCTTCAGACAACTCACCCACATGCGACTCAAAGTAGGTGCGCAGTACATCGGTGAACCGTTGGCGGTCTCCAGCGTCACCCAACGAGTTAATTGACAGCTGTACTTCCTTCAGACCTAAGCGGTCATAAAACTGCGCTGCGAGAGCAATAACTTCAGCATCAAGATACGGATCTTCGACGCCTAGAACTTCCAACCCCACCTGATCAAACTGGCGGTATCGACCTTGTTGTGGTTTCTCGTAGCGAAAGTTTGGACCGGCGTACCACACCTTCCATGGGGTGGTTGGTCGGTGCTGAACGAATGCGCGACACACACTCGCCGTTTGCTCAGGACGCAGTGCAACGCGACGACCACCTTTATCTTCGAAGTCGTACATTTCTTTCGTTACTACATCGGTTGCTTCGCCAAGCCGCAAGAACACACCAAGGTCTTCAAACATTGGTGGAATGATGAGCCCGTAGCCAGCCTCTTCTACGACTCCAGCAAACACATCTTGGAACTTGCGCCAACGTGCCGCATCAGGAGTCAGAATGTCCCGTGTTCCGGGGCTAGTAGAAAACGAACTCACGCGAGAACATTAGACGCTGGATGATCTCCAGCCATGACTCGGTATGCGTCGTACACCGAGTCGATGCGCTTGATTGTGCGGAGCACGGACTGCAAATGACTCGGATCAGCGAATTCAAATTCGAAACGCATCCGGGCCACTCTGTCGGAACCGGTATGCGTTGAACACGAAACGATGTTTACGTGCTCTTCGCTCAAGGCATTGGCAACGTCTCGCAATAGGCGTGATCGATCTATAGCCACCACCTCAACGGCAGCCACATACGTTGCATTATGGACACTTCCCGCCCACTCAACGTCAACCATTCGGCCAATGTTTTGGCTTGCGGCCGATATGGCATTTGAGCAATCGGCGCGGTGAACGTTGACCACAAGGTCTACGGTGAGGAAGCCAATGATCTCATCGCCCGGTACTGGTGTGCAGCACTTTGACAGACGGACGATTGTGCCCGACATTCCTTCAACATGAACACCTGACACCTGCTCGGTGGTATCGCCAGCATCAAGGCGCATGCCAACAGAGAGTTGCTCGCCAAATCCACCATCGCGCATGAGTCGACTGATGCGTCCTGCCATTGATTCTGCAGATACGTGACCCTCGCCAATTGCTCGGAACAACGTGGCGTCGTCTGCATAGTTCATCGCTTCGCGTTCTTGAGCAAACACTTCAGATGACAACACTCGCTGCACTGGCAGGCCGTGCTTGCGCATGTGCTCGACCAGATCGTCACGCCCCGTATCCACCAGGTCTTCCATGCGCTCTCGTGAGAACCACTGCTTGATCTTGCTCTTTGCCTTTGGTGAAACAACAAAATTCGCCCACTCTTCTGAAGGAGCAGCATCCTCAGCAGTTGACGTGAGGATTTCACACGTATCGCCAGAATTCAAGCGCGAATCCAACGACACAAGTCGACCATTCACTCGTGCACCAATACACGTGTGACCAACTTCTGTGTGCACGCCGTAGGCGAAATCAATTGGCGTTGCATCAAGTGGAAGTGCGATCACTCGGCCTTTCGGCGTGAACACAAATAATTCGTCTTGTTCGAGGTCTGTCTTCAGGCTCTCCAAGAATTGACGCGGGTCCGACACCTCATCCTGCCAATCGATAATGCGATTGAGCCAGTCAATGTCGGTACTTGCAACACCATCTTTATACGACCAGTGCGACGCCACTCCCCATTCGGCCCGCTGGTGCATATCGCGCGAACGAATTTGCACTTCGATTGGCTTGCCACCTGGACCAATCACCGTAGTGTGCAACGACTGATACAAGTTGAACTTCGGCATTGCGATGTAGTCCTTGAATCGACCGACTACCGGTTTCCAATTACCGTGAATGGCGCCAAGCGCTCCGTAGCAATCCTTTACCGAATCAACGACGATACGAATGGCCATGAGATCAAAAATCTCGTCAAAGTCTCTGCCCTTCTGCACCATTTTTTCGTACAGACTCCACAGGTGCTTCCCTCGTGCGGTGAGCTCAGCATTGATGTTTACTGCCGTGAGCCAAGTATTCACCTGACCCAAAGCTTTGGCCAAATACACGTCGCGTTCAGGTGCGCGAATTGACACCAAGTGATCAAGTTCTGCGTATCGTTTCGGAAACAACGCGGCGAAAGATAAATCTTCCAACTGTTGCTTCATTTCCTGCATGCCCAGTCGATGTGCCAGCGGAGCGTAAATATCAAGAGTCTCTTGCGCAATGCGACGCTGCTTATCAACGGGCGCCGATGCGATTGTGCGCATGTTGTGCATACGATCTGACAACTTAATGATCAGTACTCGCATGTCTTTAGCCATTGCAACCAGCATCTTGCGCATGGTTGCAGCCTGCTGCGCTTCACGCGAATCGAATTGCAGACGCTCGAGTTTGGTGAGACCATCAACAATTCCCGCCACTTCGGTTCCGAAACGCGCCTCAACATCGGCAAGCGTGATTTCTGTGTCTTCAACAGCGTCGTGCAACAGTGCTGCTACAAGCGAGACCTCATCCAAACCAATCTCGGCAACAATTCGCGCAACGGCGATTGGATGACTGATGTACAACTCACCGCTCATGCGGGACTGATGGCTATGAGCTGCGCTCGCCATCTCATAGGCCGCGTTAATCAGCGAAACGTTTCCCTTTGGGTTACGTCGCTTGTACGCGGAAAGCAATGGAACAAGATCTTCGACTACCGCAGACTGGTTCCTTCGCCATGGAAGAACTCGCGAGGTCGTGCTCATGGGGAGCGATCCTTATCTGCGTTGTTTTTTGCGCGGACGTGGTGGATGGCTTAGCACTGCCGCTACCGAAGCAGCTTCACGTGTGCCTGCTTCTGTAGTTCCCGATTCAGATGAATCTGAAGACACAACACGACTTGGCTTTTTGCCTGAATTAGCAATGCGCGACATCTCTTCACCAAGATGCAACTCATTTGCCATTGGCGCGAACTTCGTTTCGCGAGTTTTCAAGATTCCGAGCAGCGGCGTTGCGATATAGATAGACGAATACGCACCAAGCGCCATACCTACCAATAAAGCCAAAGCGAACTCTTGCAAAGCAACTGCTCCAAGAATCCATGATCCGAGAATCAGCAAAGAAAGCACCGGCAACACTGCTGCCAATGAAGTGTTAATTGAGCGCATCAACACCTGGTTCATTGACACATTGGTAATGTCGCCGAAAGACACGCGTGAAGCCGAGTACTTCTTGGTGTTGTCGTGAACTTTGTCGAACACCACGATGGTGTCATATAACGAGAAGCCCAAGATGGTGAGAAATGCGATAACTGTTGCTGGAGTTACCGGAAGGCCAAGCACTGAGTACACGCCAACGCTGATCAATACGTCATGCGCCATTGCCGCAATTGCAGAGACCGCCATTTTCCATTCGAAACGCCACGAGATGTACATCGACACCACAAGGAAGAACACCAGCAACGCTCGCACTGCTTTTTCGGTAATGCTGCGCCCCCAAGACGAACTGACGAGTGCAACGCTGACTTCGTCGGCTTTCACTGATGCCTTTTCGGCAAGCGCATTCTGTACGGCTGTTGTTACTGCCTCGGACTCCGCACCAACTTGAATGCGAATGCGTTCTCCGTCTGAACCATTGAGGACTTGGATCTTTGCATCGGATGATTCGACGCCATTCGCGTCGAGCACTGTCATCACATCTTCAACCGTGAGTGACTGTGACGGAACCTCCCACGCCACACCGCCTTCAAAGTCCATTCCCAAATTCAGGGCGCGAGTGGAAAGCGACAGCACAGTGATCACCATCAGCGCAATAGAGAAACCGAAACCGATCCACCTGCGTCCAAAGAAGTTGAACGTAGTTTCGCCGCGATAGAGACGCCCCATTCCTCCGCTCATACGGTTGCCTCCTTCGGTACTGCTACCCCAAGTACGTTTCGACCTGTCATGAACTTTGAACGGGCAAGTAGCAAGATCGCTGGTCGGGTGAAGAGATATGCCACGAACACGTCAATCAATGTTGACAGCCCAAGGAAGAACGCGAAGCCGCGCACCGAGCCAACCGTCAATTGCCACAAGATGATTGCACCGATAAACGAGACCGTGTCGGCCGCCAAGATGGTCCGCCATGCGGATGTAAAGCTGCGTTGTGCTGCCCCGCGCATCGTTTTGCCACTGACCAACTCATCCTTCAAGCGTTCAAACAACACAACATACGAGTCAACAGTGACACCGATGGAAACGACGATTCCTGCAACGCCTGAAAGCGTGAGCGCAAGACCGTTTGTTTTTGACAGATACGAGATGACGCTCCACAAAAGCGAACCAGAAATAGCGAGTCCGCTAATGACAACGATGGTCAAGAGTCGATAGTAGAAGAAGAAAAACAGCATCACGAGCAACACACCAACCAAACCAGAAATGATTGCTGCGCGCAAAGAATCTTTACCCAACGTTGGTGAAACGGTTTGCACTGTGGCGACAGAAAACTTGACCGGAACGGCACCGAATTCAAGAATCTTTGCCAAATCGCGAGCTTCTGCTTCAGTGAAGCTTCCAGAAATTTGCACGTTGCCGCCGGTGAAAACAGCCTGCTGCACAACTGGCGCTGAAATGACTTCGCCGTCGAGTGCAATGGCAATTTGACCAGTTGGGCACGTTGCATCTTTATTGAAACAACGGGTTGATAGCGCGTTCCACATGTCTTCGCCTGCGGCCCCATCCAACAGCCCTACAACAACACTCCATGTTCCGTTGTTGATTTCGGCGGCGGCGTCATTGCTGAATACCAATCCAGATGCACCTGCAGGACCTGCTGAGTACACATCACCATTTTTTCCGAGCAACACAACTGAAGCATTCGGATCATTCGCATCCTGGCTTGCCAAGATTTCAGCTAGCGATGGCGTTGAACCTTGTGTTGCTGCGACGGTTGTTGGCGAAGATGTTGTCGGTGGAACTGTTGTTGCAGCGACTATGCGCGAACTTCCAGGACCACTCGGTGCCGGCAATGTGGAATCAACGACCGTGGTCGCACCAGGCACCGTGGTGTCAGCACCCGTGTTCACTGTCCCTGCTTGCAACACCGGACGAAGCAACAACTGACCTTGCTTGCCAATGATGTCTAGTGCTCGCTGCTGGTCCTCAACTCCGGGAAGGTTGACCACGACTGTGTCACCTTGACGAATGATTTCAGGCTCAGAAACTCCGATTGAGTCCACGCGCGCACGAATAATGGTGAGCGCAACATCAAGGGCCTTCGCGTCATATGTTCCCTCAGGCTGCAGCGTTACCGAAGCACCACCTTGAAGATCTAGACCAAGCGAAGGAACGTTGCCAACTGCAAGGTTGCCGATGAGCAACCCGAAAACAACAACCACTACTCCAACGAGTGAGACAACGAGCCGACGAACCATTAGCGCGGGCAACTACTTCTGTTCTGCAGAAGGGTTGGCAGGGTCTGGTGTCTTACCAGCTACAGCCGAGCGGTTGATACGAAACTCCACTCCGGTGTTTGCTTCGAACCAGATGTACGGCTTGCCTTCTTCAATTTGTGAGATGTAACCGTAAATACCTGAGTTCAATAGAACATGGTCCCCTTCAGCAAGAGCACCCTGGAGTTCCTTCTGCTCTTTCGCGCGCTTGCGTTGCGGGCGGATCAACAGGAAATACATCGCTGCAAAAATGGCAACAATTGGCAAGAAACTGAGTGGCGAACTTGAACTCGTAGAAGAACTAGCTGCCGCGAGAAGTGAATTGACGTGGAACATAGAGATTTACTCTACTCGCCGAATTGAACGCTACGAGGTCGCTGAACCCATCGCATTGCCCCAAACACCCAATATTTCGTGACGGAGAGACGCAAAAGAGCCATCGACTATTGCCCTTCGCATCTGGTTCATGAGTTCAATCGTCCACGCCACATTGTGCAGAGAAACCAGACGTGAGGCAGTCGGTTCTCCCACTTGAAAAAGGTGACGAATGTAACCGCGAGAATGTCGGCGGCACACCATGCACGAACATTGATCGTCTATTGGATCTTCACTCAAGACAAACTCGGCACGCTTTAAGTTGACGCGACCTGTTGACGTAAGGGCTGTGCCATGGCGACCTAAGCGCGTTTGCAAAACACAGTCGAATTGATCCACTCCAAGGTTGACAGCCTCGACGAGCGATGCTGGGTCCCCCACTCCCATCAAATAGCGAGGCCGATTACTTGGCAAATGCGCAATGGCTGCAGCCAACGCAGGAACCATCTCGTCACGTGTTTCGCCAACAGACAGTCCACCTATTCCGTAACCATCAAAATTCAACTCTGCCGTACGCTGCGCGCTTTCGGTACGCATGTTGGTATCAATTCCTCCCTGAACAATGCCAAACAACGATTGGTCATCACGCGTGTGTGAATTCTTTGCGCGCATGGCCCATGCCGAAGTTCGTTCCAGCGCTGTTCGAACAACATGAGGAGGAGATGGAAGCGGAGGACAAACATCAAGCACCATTTGAATGTCTGCACCAAGTAGTTGCTGAGTATGAACAGCCGATTCAGGAGTGAACCGATGCTTCGATCCGTCATAGGTTGATTTAAATGTGACTCCATCGTCATCAACATCTGGGTCTAGAGAAAACACTTGAAAACCACCGGAGTCTGTAAGGGTGAGTCCGCCCCACCCTGCGAATGCACCTAAGCCACCAA
>JBEGVD010000170.1:0-3324 GCA_041178585.1 Actinomycetota bacterium | reverse complement strand
TCATGGCCAGCAGCATCAACTTCAACACGGTGTGGAGCAGCATTTTTGAACCGATCTCCACATTTAGTGCGCTCACACGCCTCGCTCGCGAAAGCGAATGGGCAAAGCGCCACGATCTTCCATATCACATCATGGGCAGCGATGCTTCTGGCGTGGTGTTGCGCGTGGGCTCGGCTGTGCGCAACTGGAAACCCGGTGACCGAATTACTGTGCATTGCAATCACGTCGACGATCAAGACCCAACGTCGCACAACGACTCCATGCTTGGTAGCAACCAACGCATTTGGGGTTATGAAACAAACTTTGGTGGTCTTGCCGATCTCAGTGTGGTGAAGGCAAACCAACTCATGCCAAAGCCAGAGCACCTCACATGGGAAGAAGCAGCAGTAAACGCATTGTGCAACAGCACCAGCTATCGCATGCTCGTTTCACCAAACGGTGCACACATGAAACAAGGTGATGTGGTGTTGATCTGGGGTGCAACCGGTGGCATTGGTGCGTACGCAACGCAATACGTACTAAATGGTGGTGGCATTCCTATCGGTGTGGTCAGCTCGGCCGACAAAGCAGAGATTCTTCGCGGCATGGGTGTTGAAGCCATCATCGACCGTCGCGCAGGCAACTATCAATTCTGGAAAGACGAAACCACGCACGATGAAAAGGAGTGGAAGCGTTTCGGTGGCGACATTCGCGCACTCGTTGGCGAAGACCCAGACATTGTGTTCGAACACCCAGGCCGATCCACCTTTGCCGCGTCCATGTATGTAGCCAAAAAGGGCGGCACTGTTGCAACGTGTGCAGCAACCAGTGGTTACATGATGGAATTCGATAACCGTTACTTCTGGATGCGACTCAAGAAACTTGTTGGCTCACACTTTGCTAACTATCGTGAAGCCTGGGAAGCCAACCGACTTATTCAAAAGGGCATGATTCACCCCGTGTTGTCACAGGTATTCGACCTGAATCAAACAGGTGACGCTTCATACCAGGTTCACAAAAATATGCACGAAGGAAAAATTGGTGTGTTGTGCATGGCACCACGCGAAGGCATGGGCATTAACAACCCAGAGTTCCGTGAAAAAGTTGGCGAAAAGAACCTTCGTCATTTCCGCAGAAGCTAAGGAGACATCATGTTGCTCACCGAAATTGACCACATTGCCATTGCAGTAAAAGACCTTGAAGCCGCCATTGCCTACTACCAAAACGCGTTTGGTGCAACGGTTGACCATCGCGAAGTAGTGGAGTCAGACGGCGTTGAAGAAGCCCTGTTGAAAGTGGCAGAAAGTTACATTCAGTTGCTGACGCCAACCCGCCCAGACTCACCAGTAGCCAAGGCAATTGAAAAGCGCGGCGAAGGTTTGCACCACATTGGGTACCGCGTAAACAATTGTGCCGAAGCACTTGCATCAATGATCGCTGCAGGCGCAACCGCAATTGACAAAGCACCACGCCCAGGCAGTCGCGGCACCACGGTTGCATTCATGCACCCAAAAGGCAGTTTCGGTACGTTGATTGAATTGGTGCAGGAGTAACCCATCAATTCCTTTGCGTTGGCAATTGCAGCACTGATTGGTTTTCTCATCGGCACACGCCGAGCACGCCGCGCGCAACGCACCATTAACGAACTTGGTTCACTCAACAAACTTCCCATAGTCGTAGTTGGGATTTTTTCTGCAGCGATCGCAGTTCAACTACTGAACCAATTCAACTTCTCATGGGAACTGTTTGCGTATGGCCTCATGTGCGCAATGTGTGTTGAGCAATCACTCATCGACATCACCACACACCGCCTTACCCGCAGCGTGACGATGCGCGCAGCATTCATCGGCGGTCCACTGCTGTCCATCGCAGCCATTGCCAACAATCAACCAGGCAAAATCGGTGTCATGGCACTGTCATTCACAGCAACACTGCTCACATTTATAACGCTGTCACTTGCATCAAAACGCGGCATTGGCGCGGGCGATGTTCGCCTTGCCGCAGTAGTTGCCATGTTCCTCGGTTACCTGGGCGCACAGTACGTAGTGCAAGGCCTGGCACTCGGTTTCATATTGGGTGGTGTAGTTGCACTGCTCCTGATCATCACCCGCAAAGCCACCCGAAATACCCGCATCGCATTTGGACCATATATATGTATCGGAGCCATGGCTGTTGTGTTGTTCGGCGTGTAGGTTCGCACCATGCATGTGCATTTAGTAGACGGAACCTACGAGCTGTATCGCCAGCACTATGGACAAGCTTCCAAACATTCGCAACCACCACCATTTGCCGGCACCATTGGAGTACTCACCTCCACTATTCAGTTGCTGCAAGACGGCGCAACTCACATTGGTGTTGCCACCGACCACATCATTGAAAGCTTCCGCAACGATTTATACAGCGGCTACAAAACCAGCGAAGGCATGGAACCGGTTTTGCTTGAACAAATTCCTATTTTGGAAGACGCCCTTCGCGCACTTGGCGTAACCGTGTGGGCAATGGAAAAGTACGAAGCCGACGACGCACTTGCATCGGCTGTGCGCGTGGCGTGCGAAGACCATACGGTGCACAAAGTATTTGTGCTTACGCCCGATAAAGACTTGGGCCAAGTGGTGCAAGGCAAGCGCGTGGTGCAAATGGATCGCCGCAACAACGTAATTATTGATGAAGACGCGGTGAAAGAAAAGTTTGGTATTGGCCCAAGTTCAATCGCCGATTACTTGGGATTAGTAGGCGATTCAGCCGATGGCTTTCCTGGCTTGCAAGGTTGGGGAGCAAAAAGCGCATCAACGGTGCTTGCTCAGTACGGCACTATCGACAACATTCCCGACAGCCATGAACAATGGATAACCGACGGAGTGACCGTGCGCGGTGCCGAAAAACTAGCCACCACTTTGCGTCTAAATCGCACAGATGCAGATCTGTTTAAAACACTCGCCACGCTTGTACAAGATGTTGAGGTAGGCGAAATTTCCGATTGGAAATGGAACGGCCCAACGGAGCGTTTTCCAGAAGTGGCAGAAAAACTTGGTGCCACACAATTGGTAGAGCGCCTCCGCCGACTGAAGTGACGGCCAGGTGGTCTGCGGCACTCAGACGTTTCCGATGAAGGCTGCTGTCTTCCGACCCTGACCTGATTCTCGAGCGTCCGTTGCACAGGACCCGACCGCCACCTCACTCGACGGAAGCGTGTAGCCACGATATCGCTGAGTAAGCGTTCGTGGTGTGGCGATAACCTTCGTCACACAATCCCGGGAGGGGTGCGAGAGCGGCCGAATCGGCACGCTTGGAAAGCGTGTGAGGCGCAAGTCTCCGTGGGTTCGAATCCCACCTCCTCCGCCATGA
>JBEGVD010000169.1:0-8125 GCA_041178585.1 Actinomycetota bacterium | reverse complement strand
CGGTGAAAGAACTCATCGAGGTGTGAAATGGTCGGAATGCTGTCGAAGTTGTGTTCTTTCGGAGGGTTGGTGGTCATCCACTCCAGGCTGCGAGCGTCCCACGGGTCAAGTGGTGCAACCTTGCCATTGCGGGCAGTGATCACGATGTTGATGAGGAACAACAACACACCAATGGTGAGAACGAGCGAACCAATTGAGGCGAACATATTCCAGAATGCCAAGTTGAAGAAACCTTCACCTGCGCGAGCTTCTGTCCACTGGTACATACGACGCGGCTGACCTTGCAAGCCAAGTATGTGCATCGGTCCGAACGTCATGTTCATACCAATCACCATTAACCAGAAGTTCCAGGTACCCAATTTTTCGTTCAGCAATTTGCCAAACACTTTCGGCCACCAGTAGTAAAAGCCTGAGAACAAACCAAATATCGCTCCACCGAACAACACATAGTGGAAGTGCGCAACGATGTAGTACGTGTCAGTCTGCTGCGTGTCAGACGGAGCAACAGAGTGGGTTACACCCGACAGACCGCCGATGGTGAACAGCACGATGAGACCGACGGCGAATTTCATGGCAACCGTGAACTCAAGTTTTCCGCCCCAAATCGTCATTGTCCAGTTAACGATTTTCACACCGGTAGGAACCGCGATCGCCATAGTTGAAATGGAGAACACTGCAACAGATACTGGTCCGAGTCCAGAGGCAAACATGTGGTGAGCCCACACACCCCAGCCCACGAACCCGATCGCTGCACCAGAGAACACCACAAACGGATATCCGAATAGCGGTTTGCGCGAAAATACCGGCAACACTTCAGAAATAACACCAAAGCTAGGCAGGATCAAGATGTACACCTCTGGGTGTCCAAAAATCCAGAAGAGGTGTTGCCAGAGCAATGGGTCAGCACCAGCCGCAACATCAAAGAACGTCGCGCCGAAGTTTCGTTGGAATGACAATAGGAACAGTGCAACGGTGATCACCGGAACTGCAAACAACAAAAGAAACTGCACCACCAACTGCATCCAGGTGAAGATCGGCATACGCATCAAGTTCATTCCAGGTGCACGCATATTGAGCACAGTGGTGATGAGGTTTACTGCACCAACAAGTGATGCAATACCGGTGATCTGAAGACCCAATGCCCAGAAGTCAATTCCATGACTTGGCGAGAAAATTGGACCCGAGTTCGGTGCATACATGAACCATCCGCCATCTGCTGCTCCACCGAGGAACCAAGCCAGATTGAGGAAGATTCCACCAAACAGAAATGCCCAGAAACTGAATGCGTTCAAGCGTGGAAACGCAACGTCGCGTGCACCAATTTGCAACGGAATGAAATAGTTAGCAAGACCTGCTGCCATTGGCATAACGAACAAGAACACCATGGTGGTTGCGTGCATGGTGAACATTTGGTTGTACAAATCTGCGTTCAGCACTTTGCCGTTTGGAGCAGCAAGTTGCAAACGAATGAGAACTGCTTCGAGTCCACCAACGATGAAGAAGAACAGCGCAGCAGCCGAGTACATAATGCCGAGCTTTTTGTGGTCCACGGTGAACAACCACGACTTCCAGCCCGTTGTGGCAACAGGTCGCTTGAGTGCACCAAGTGACGAGCTCGGTGTCGCAAACTTAACCACTTCAGTGCTTGTTATCGAACGCTCAATGATGGCCATGATTCTCCTTAATTACTTCAGCGTCAACAAGTAGGCGACAAGTTTTTCAATGTCAGCTTCCGTGAGTCCAAGATTTGGCATACCGCGGTACTTGCCACCGGTACTGGTGAGCAATGCTGGGTTTGCGTACATCGGCTTCATCTCTGGAGCATTGCGCAACCAGCCGCGCAAATCTTTCTGATTCAAACATTCTTCGCTCACACCACTCAGATACTTGGCACCGAACGACTCGGGGTCGGCGGTCCATACATCTTCACGGCACGACTTGTTCAGCAAATCGAACATTGCACCAGCAAATGTGTTGCGACTCATGAGGTGCGACAGGTTTGGCGCAGCACCCGACACCATATTTTCATCTGGTGCAGCAATTACTGGTGTACCATCTGCACGCTTCATGCCGTTCACTTGGTGACATCGCACGCACTGGTTCATGAACACAGTTTCGCCTTCTTTGGCAAGCGTGTTCTCGGCAGGAGACGTGTATGCCTTCAATTGGTTTGCCACCCACTTAGCGAAATCAGCTTTGCTTAGTGCAACAGCTTCCATGCGCATGTTGGCGTGTGAGAGTCCACAGAACTCTGTGCATTGACCTGCATAAATTCCCGGCTTATCTGCTTCGATTCGGTTGAGGTGCACACGCCCAGGAACAGCGTCGCGCTTTCCGTTTAAGGCTGGAATCCAATATGAGTGAATGACGTCGCGACTGGTTTGACGAAGCAACACTTTGGTGCCAGCAGGAATAACCAATTGACCCGAGGTAATAATCGGTTTAGTGATTCCGTATTCAGTCTGCACTGGATAGTCGTATTCCCACCACCACTGTTGACCGGTGACGTTAATTATCATTTCCGTGTCATCGGTCTTTGCAAGATCGAACACCGTGCGGAATGTGAACACACCAACAACGGTCAAGATGAGTGCAGGAATGATCGTCAGTGTGATTTCCAACGCAGGGTTGCCGTGCGACTGATGTGGAATTGGCTGACCTTTGTCGCGGAACTTAATGACCGCCATGATCACAGCGACGGTAACGATGACACCAATGATTCCTGCGACCGCAAAAACCGGCTTTTGAAGATCATCGATGATCTTTGCATTTGGTCCCTTTGGCTGGAACGTGTCTTGCGGTGCATTTGTTGCACAGCCAGCAAGGAACATGGCGCTCGCAATACCCGAAAACGCTCCAACTACTCGACGACGCATACCCGCAAGCCTATTGACGCCATTGGTTACGTGTTCAGTTGTGTTTTGGTGTCTCACGGCACAATCACCTCAATGCTTTGTCCGGCTAGTCCTGGAACGGTCAGCGTAAAGGGCTTTCCGGCTTCTGCTGGCTTAGGGATATTGAGAATGAGTAATTGTTCAAACCCTTGTTCAATGAGTTGGGTGCACAGCACCACATCTTCCTTCACACCATCGGCAATCATTTTGCTTCCCAAACTTGCGACCAATCGATATTCACCGTCGGTTTTATTGCGGAACACGATGTTTGTCGGATTGGAACGTGGAACGGTAATTGTTTCTTGATTCCCTGCGATTCCTTGTACTGATGCAACAAGCTTTCCATCAATGAGATCGATATGAGTGTCGACGCTGGATGTTGCTGACACGCCTTCTAACGGAAGTTTGTCGAAGTATTTTGACTTCTCCGCACCACACTCTGGATGCATGTAGTGGCCCTCTTCTTTTGCCTTAACGAGCTCTTCGCGCATCCCCACGCCAGCACCCGCAATGCCCGCGGCCACAATTCCAACTGCACCCAATACGCAGATTCCTGTAACCAGTCCGCGCTTCAAGCTCGGGCGGACAGAGAACAACACGCCTGCCGCAAGCACAAGCGATCCAAGAACAATGAATGCAATTGCTCCAACGCTCTTTTCAACAGCAAGCGTTATTTGAGCAAACGAGAGAATGATGACTCCAAGACCCACAGCTGCAATAACGGGAAACTCGATTGGATTGAGCAAGCGCTTGCGCAGCGCAGCATTGAATGCCGCATCGCTTGAGGCGCGCTCTGACCAACTCAGCACTGACCACTCAACAAGTGCTGCGAGCAACAACACCACGCCAAGCAGCGTCACCACCGTGGAGGTGATTGTTCCAACGAGCAACAACGTTGCTCCAACAGCAGTAATCAGAGGCCAAATGGAACTTGTTGGAGTTGCAGTAGATGCGGCAACGCCTTCTTCGCCGTTCGATCCATCACGCGTAAACAGCACCAAACCGGTGAGCAGAGCAGTTGCACCTACGAGACCAAATAGTGCAGTGCCGCCAATTGCTGATTCACCAATAAGGAGCATGTAGACAGCAAATGCAATCGCTCCAAGAAATGTGATTCCGAAGAAGTATTTAGATCCGGTTGAAAACATTGCGCTACCTATTTCTGCACGTACACGACGAACCACAACGCAATAAACGCTGTGGAGAGGAAGTACCAATACATGGCATGTGCGGTGACCACTGCACGATCAGTAACTCGGCCACCCAACACGCGGAACGCTGCTACAAGCGAGAACGCAATGCCAGTACCCATGAGCACAAGCATTGTTCCGGTAATTGCATAAAACATTGTTTGATATGCGCCGTCAGCAAGCACTGCACCCATCTGCTTGTAAATCGCTACTTGTGCGTTCACTGCTGCAACACCAATCACTCCAGTAATGAACAGCGCAAGCGTGGTGTGCTGTGCGTCTTTGCGTGCTGCCGAGTACACCGCCCACTGGCCCATAATCGCCGCAATCACCATGGTGATGGCAAGTGTGTTGGTTGCAACTTCTGGAATCTTCAAATCAGCAGGAAGCCAATCATGAATCATTTTGTTATTCCTGCCAACACGCAACGGAGATGCGTCTCGGAACTTGAACCACACGGCCAACATGCCAAACATCAACATGGTGCCCGCTGCAACCACCGCACCTGTCGCAATAAACAGTGGGTGACGTGCAGCAGTTGCAGGACCTGCTGGCAATACACGATCAACTGCGGCGGTCATTGTGCACCCCCATCAATCCAAGGATTTCCTGCAACTCGTTCTCCTGTTGCAAAACTCTTAACAGCTGTAGCAATCGCTGCGACTACACATAACGCAAACAAAGCATGGCCTGCTGTCGATACTGCATTCCACAAACTTGCTGGACCCGAATAATCGAAATCCTTAACTGAGTCGGCTTGCTGATCAGCAAAACCAGCGATGTACATCGGAAGTGCTGCGAGCACTGTTGCCACAAAACCAAGTGCACCAATTCCTGCAACAGCTGTTGCAGGCAACATGCGACCCCACAACG
Organism: Actinomycetota bacterium; assembly: GCA_041178585.1. GTDB lineage: Bacteria > Actinomycetota > Acidimicrobiia > Acidimicrobiales > Ilumatobacteraceae > UBA3006. Next base: position 3,168 of record JBEGVD010000169.1, on the reverse strand, counting down.
TTGGTCCCCAAAACGCAATTGCGCTCCAGGCAACGAGCACGGTTCCGTAACTGATGTACACCAGTACGCCTTCTTCGAACACGGTTCCCGCAAGGTTGGCGCTTGAAATCAACTGCAACGCATTACCAAGCATTGCAGTGAGAATCATTCCGCCACCAAGAAACGCCGGAATAAATGGTGCGATCATTTTGATGGAGTCGGACTTCAAAGCGAACAATGCAAGTGCGAGAACAACGACAACACCAAGAATTGGAAGCAAGTTAAACAGTGCGTACGGCACAAAGCTCTTTACTTTGTCGGTCAATGTTCCCGTCCAGGCAAGTCCATGCACCGTTTGCGTTACAGAACCAAGGAGCGCTACCGAAATAAGCCCTACTCCAATAAACACGCCACCGCGTAATGGTTGTGTTCTACGCGCTACAGCAGGCGCAAGTTCGGCAAGTATTCCAATTGCAGGAATGACATACAAAAATGTTTGTGGTTGCGACATTGACCAACCGAGCCACTTCATGATGCCCATATTTGCGTCAAAGGCAACACGTGTGTAGTGGTGATCTACCGCAACGTAGATCAATGTTCCAAGAGCTACGGGAAGCGTGAGTACAAGACTGATTGACCCAATCATTGAAGACCATGCAAATGATGGGACATCTGCCAGGTCTGTTCCGGCAGTTCGTGCACTCAATACTGTTGCGACAACGCTGACCGCTGCTGCAAGCAGGCCCAGCATCACCAGCGCAAGACCTAATAGATACAGGTCAACCATCTGTGCGTTTCCGCCACCTGGCCCACCATTACCAATGAGTGAAGCAACCACGACTGCGCTTCCAATCGCCCACAAATAGAAGCCCAACATGGCATTGCGAGCGAACATGACCGAGCGTGAACCAACTTGTGTTGGTGCAAGTGCAAGGGAAAGACCAAGCATGAGAGGAACCATGACACCAAACGAAGCGAGTGTCTTCGACGCGGCAAACAACTGCGTCATCATTCCCTCATTGAGCGTCAGAGACTTGCTGTCGATTCTCTCGAACCCCAACAAGGATGCAACTCCAACGAATGCGAGTAGCCAAAGTGCGGCAGTACCAATGAAGAGTCGACCGATTCGCTTGTGATCGGTGGTGGTGAGCCAAGCAGCCACCGATCCCAGAAAACCTGAGTTGGCAGTGGCCTCGGCACCCAACGTGGATGGCAGATTGACCGTGGTCATAACGAACTAGACACTAACAATGGCAGGGGCTTGCGCCCGACTTCCCTTCGTTTGTGCAATTGTTCCTAACGAAGCAGCACGTCCACGGTCAGCGCAACAAAAACTGCCGTGATGTAAGTAATGGAAAAGGTAAACAGTCGCATCGAACGCTTGGGGGAAGGATCGCTTCCTAGCCGAACTGACCCAATGACAAAAGCCACCCCAAATACCAATGCTGTAATTCCATAAATCCAACCAAGGTCGGCAACGGGCACGAGGACAAGGGTGGAAAGGGTAAGCAGTACTGCATAAGTCGTCATTGAGCGAACGGTTCGCTCCAACGAAACCACCACCGGCATCATTGGCACCCCTGCGGCCTTGTAGTCATCTGCGTGTCGAATGGCAAGCGCCCAAAAGTGTGGTGGAGTCCACAGAAAAATGACGACGAACAACACCACTGGCGCCCAGCCGAGCGAGTTCGTTACTGCCGCCCAGCCGACCAGCACTGGCATTGCGCCGGCAGCACCACCAATCACGATGTTTTGCTTACTCGTTCGCTTCAGCCACAACGAATACACGAACACATAAAACAATGTTGCCGACACGGCTAACACCGCCGCGAGCAGATTGGCTCCAGCCCACAGCACCAGAAAGGCCACAATCTCAAGTGAGATTGCAAAAATCATCGCTGCTCGAGGGGTCAACGCCCCAGTAACTAGAGGGCGATTTTGCGTACGAACCATGAGTTTGTCGATGTCACGATCGATGTACATATTGATTGCATTCGCGCCGCCAGCTGCGAGCATTCCGCCAATAAGAGTGACCGCCATGAGTTGAATAGATGGCCAACCACCAAAGGCCAGCACCATCGTCGGAACCGTGGTCACCAGCAACAGTTCGACAACACGCAGTTTCATCAATGCGATGTATGCCCCAATGCGCGAGGAGGGAGCAGCGCCACGGGACTGATGACCAAAAAACCGTGATGGAATAATTGGTCGAACGTCGAGGGCCACGGACTTAGGCTACGGCGCATACTGAGTGGCTACCAATCGGAGCTGCCATGCACGAGCAGAACACACCGTGTTTCACGGCAGAATGTCCGTGTGCCAATACATCGTCTATCGAGTACTGATGTACGACCAGCAGAGGTTATTGACGCGGGCACAGACACTGCCCCCGATACTGACCGACCATGGATTGTTCTCGTGTGGAACGACCCAATCAATTTGATGTCGTATGTGACTTTGGTCTTACAGAAACTCTTTGGCTACAGCCTGGAAAAAGCAACCGAGTTGATGCTTGATGTTCACAACAAAGGGCGCGCAGTTGTTTCTTCTGGTACGCGCGAACACGCAGAGTTCGATGTGTACCGACTTCATGAACATGGTTTATGGGCAACGATGCAACGAGAAGATGCGTAGTTGTGGCTCGAAAAAATAAAGGCCCAGTAACTCGACTCGACGCAGGGTCATATTCGTTGAACATCGATGCAAGTGATCGAACGACGCTCAATGGACTTCTTGATCAATTGCGAGACATGTTGATGCACGACTCCTCGAGCGACATAGCTCGACGACTCTTCCCTGCCGCTTATCACCAAGACGAACAACACGAACAGGAATACCAGCGACTGATGCGCGATGAGTTGTTGTCGTCACGGCTTGCATCACTCTCGCTCACCACATCGCTGCTTGAGCGTGAAACGAACTCCAACAGCATTGTGCTATCGGCAGATGAGCTTGATGCACTCATGCGATCGATCAACAGTCTGCGCCTTGTCCTCGGCACCCTGCTCGATGTTGATGAGGACGAGTTTAAAGCTCACCTTGCCGAGGATGATCCTGCCTATGGCCAATACCAGTTGTACTCATATTTGGGTTGGCTTTTAGACTGGATTGTGACCGTCCAAACGGAATTCAATTAGCGGGGGGAATTCACAGAGTCACTGGTAGATTTCTAGGGCTCTTCCAACTAAA
>JBEGVD010000168.1:0-4280 GCA_041178585.1 Actinomycetota bacterium | reverse complement strand
GCGCACGAAACGCTTAAGCGTTGGCTTGCCGGAGACCACACCAGCAACAACACCTACCGTTAGAACGGAAGCACCCCCTACAACATGGCCGAGTCGTCGATCGTTCTTGTCCATGGATCGTTCTTCTCTTCATGGACATGGATGCCGGTAATAGAGCGACTAAATGCACATGATGTAGATGTAACGGCAATAGAGCTTCCGCTTACGTCGTTGACAGAAGATGCCGATCTGCTTCGTGCAGCGGTAGCCAAAGCATCCAAGATTGGGCCGGTAACGGTGGTGTGCCATAGCTATACAGGCATCACCGCTTCGGTTGGTGGTCATGGTGCACAACACATCGTGCACATTGCTTCACGGATGCCGGCAATTGGTGAATCGCAATCGGAACTGAACAAAGACTGGGGCAATCCAGAGTTTCGTTCTTGCTTCGAGTTTGCTGAAGACGGAACGATGTCGTTAACCGATGGCGCAGATGCATTTCTGTTCAACAGGAGCCCTCGCGGGTTGTCCCAATATGCAATGGCTAATCGTCGTTCAATGAAGAGTGAAATTCCTGCAGTTCCAATTGAAAATCCTGCTTGGAAGAGTATGAAGAGCAGTTATCTCGTGTGCACCGATGACCGAGCCGTCAAGATTGATCAGCAGCGTATGCGAGCCTCATGGGCAGACTTCTCAATTGAGGTGGACTGTGATCACTCACCATTTTTTTCAGCCCCAAAGCAAACCGCAGATTTCATACTTGAAACCCACCTTGCTGTAGCTGGCGGCTAGTGGTGAATCAAGGGGCCAGTGGGCGAGTGGTTGGCAGGAGTGACATGTTCGCAAAGTCTGAACTGATGGATGCCGCAGTAGAAAGCAACAGTGGCAAATGGTCCTTCTTCAACACCGCGATAGACGTCTCTGCGGCGTTCACCGTTACGTTGACGGCAGCAATGGTGCGACCAGATGCATCACGCACTGGTGCAGCGATAGAACGAATACCAAACGAAAGTTGCTCATCAGACATCGCCCATCCACGCTTGCGAATTTCGGCAAGTGAATCATCAAGTTCTTTGCGAACAAATTTCAGTCTTGGTACAACGCCAGACTCCGATGGAACCTTCATGACAGCGTCAAGTTCTTTGGCTGGTAAGTCCGCAAGAAGCACGCGACCCATGCTTGTTGCATATGCGGGGAACCGGGTGCCGATGTGCACCGACATTCCAATGATTTTTTGGACTGGAACTCGAGCGGTGTACACGATGTCGCTACCTACGAGTTGCGACATAGAGCTTGACTCCTTGGTTTGCTCAACAAGTGTCTCCAAGTGCGGACGCGCGATGTCCCACATGCCTTGCGCACTGATGTATGCGGTGCCAAGTTCTAAGACTTTTGGCGTAAGCATGTACAAGCCGTTAACTGCACGTACATACCCAAGCGATTCAAGAGTCAGAAGCAAACGACGAGTAGTAGGGCGAGCAAGCTTGGTTGCCACAGCAACATCGCTAACCGACAGGGCCAAGTGCGAAACCGAAAACGCACTGATGACCTTTAGTCCGCGCGCAAGCGCTTCAACAAAATCTGGTTCGTTTGGCTTTGGTCTCATACAAGGTTCCTGGCCTCAACTGTGGCACAAACAACTGGTTTAACAAGAAAGGCCGTTCACTTATGACAACAACTAATGGCACAGCGAGACCACTAGAGGGTCTATTGGTCGCTGACCTTTCTAGAGTGCTTGCTGGTCCGTATTGCACCATGCTGTTGGCCGACATGGGAGCCACAGTGATCAAGGTGGAGAGTCCGGCTGGTGACGACACTCGTACGTGGGTGCCGCCAACAAAGGGCGACGTAGCAACGTATTACATGTCGATCAATCGCAATAAGAAGTCCATCGTTCTCGATTTCGGGAAAGAAGACGACCTTGTTTTGGCCCGCGAATTGGTTCAGCGAGCCGACATTTGCGTTGAGAACTTCAAAGTAGGTGGTCTGAAGAAGTTCGGACTGGACTATGAGTCAACGTCGAAGTCAAACCCAGGTCTCGTGTACTTGTCGATTTCAGGATTTGGAACAGACAAAGGAGCAAAGCTTCCGGGGTACGACCTGATTGTGCAGGCAGTTTCTGGGTTGATGAGCCTGACGGGTGAACCAGATGGTCCTCCGTATCGTGCGGGAATTTCGGTGTTTGATGTGATGGCCGGTTTGCACGGAACTATTGGTGTGCTCGCCGCATTGAATGAGAAGAACAAAACTGGCAAGGGTCAGCACGTTGAAGTGAACCTGTTGTCTTCGGCCATGTCGGGCTTGGTGAATCAAACTGCTGCGTACACGCTTGCCAACGTGGTTCCATTCCGCATGGGTAATGCGCACCCAAGCTTGTTCCCGTACGAAGCGCTACCGACCAAAGATCGCGACCTCATTATTGCGGCAGGTAATGACAAACAATTCCGTGCGCTTGCCAAGGTGCTGGGTATTGAACATGTTGCTGATGACCCACGTTTCAAAATCAATGCTGACAGAACGAAGAACCGTGAAGAACTTCGACCAATGTTGCTTGAACAACTTGCAAAATGGAACTCGGATGATTTGTTCTACGCGCTGAACGATGTCGGTGTGCCGTGTGGGCCAATCAACTCCATTGGCGACGGCGTTGAGCTTGCCGAGAAGCTTGGTCTCCGACCTCGCGTTTCAGTTGGTGAAGGCGACCGTCAAGCAGACTTGGTGCGAAACCCAATTACGTTTAGCAATGGGGAATTGAGTTACACAATGCCACCGCCGCACCTTGGTGAACACACCGAAGAGATTCGCAACTGGCTTTCTACAAAGGGGAAATGATGACGACAAAACAAACTTACAAAACCGGTCTTGGAACTTCAGATGCAGACAGCATCACATTGTTGGGTCACGATCTTGCAACTGAAATCCTTGGCAAGTATTCCTTTGGAGAATTGTCGTACTACTTGATCACCAAGCGTCGCCCGACACAGGGTCAATTGGTGATGTTTGAGGCTGTGCTTGCATCACTTGCCGACCATGGCTTTACTCCAACTGCAATTGCTGCGCGACTCACGTATGCAAGTGCACCAGACTCGCTGCAAGGCGCACTTGCTGCGGGGCTTCTTGGTGGTGGTTCGCGATTCTTGGGAGTTACCGAAGACTGTGCGCATTTCCTCGCACGCGAGTTGAAGGAAATCGGCGTTGCACCGACGACACAAGACGGGTGGGATGCAGCAGCACTGAATGCGGTGCAGAAGCAAAAAGATATTGGCAAGTTTGTTCCCGGACTTGGCCACCCCGTTCACAAGCAAGGCGACCCGCGCACACCAGTGCTGATGGCAATGGCCCGCGAGCAAGATTTGTTTGGTTCGCACCTTTCACTGTTCGAAGCAATTGGCCGTGTGCACTCGCAAGTGCTGGGCAAAACCTTGCCATTGAATGGCGCAGGAGTCTGTGGTGCAGTGCTGGCCGATGCAGGCATTCCCATGGGAGTCATGCGCGGGGTAGCACTGCTTGCGCGCTGTGCAGGTTTGTTGGGCCATTTGGTGGAAGAGCAGACTGACCCAATTGGTATTGATGTGTACATGAACATCGATCGCAATATCGACTACCAGCCACCCAAATAGCCCGCATCTATTCGGGTATCCCCGATGAGTGGATTGCTCAGTAACGAGTCCGCTCTGTGGTAATTTGTCCGTTAGTCGGACAAATCGCCGACATGAACATATGGGGGTAATTCAATATGGGAAATTCACTTGCGCCCAGCGCCTCGCAGCGTTGGCACAAATGGGTTGAAGCTCATCCAGTAGGCGGCCTAGCCGTCATTGGTTTGATCGCAACCCAACTCGGCACGTACTTCGGTTACGTGTTTCCAGCGTTCGGTATTCCGACGCTTCCATGGCCAATGTATAACGGTGCTTTGGCACTCGGTATCAATGGCCCTAGCTGGGGTAGCTACTTCAATGCGGACTACACCATCGCTGGTACAAACGCAGGCTGGTTGTTCTTCTCAGGACAGTCACTTCACTTCATCAACGGCATCGTGTTCGCGATGTTGTTCGGTATTTTTGCTCACAAGCAAATTCCGGTGAAGAGCCATGTTGCTAAGGGACTTATCTATGGAATCATCATGACCATCATTAGTGCTGGCGTGCTTGTTCCTTATGCATATGTTGCTGAGCAGGGTTACGGCCTCTTCTTGTTCGATGGCCCAGATGGTTGGAAACTTCCATTCGGCATCTTGGTATGGCACCTTGTTTACGGTGGCATGATCGGAATGCTCTATCAGCCAAAGGACGACAACTAGT
>JBEGVD010000167.1:0-10217 GCA_041178585.1 Actinomycetota bacterium | reverse complement strand
CAAGTTCTTTTGGCGCAAATGGCTTAGTGAGGTAATCGTCGGCTCCGGCTTCAAGACCAGCAACGACGTCGTGAGTATCTGCACGCGCAGTCACCATGACGATTGGGACATCGCTTGACTTACGAATATTGCGACACAATTCAAAGCCGTCTATGCCTGGAAGCATGATGTCGATCAGCACTACATCGGCTGGGTGTTTGGAGAAGATGGCGATTGCATCTTCGCCACTTGCGGCTTCGTCAACTATCCAGCCTTCATCTTCAAGAGCGAGCTTGACGGAAGCGCGAATTCGCTCGTCGTCTTCTACGGCCAATACGCGAATACTCACAGTCACAATGTTTACTCTCTCTTTGCGCTTGCAGCCATGATCAGACCTGAGAGCTGGTCGAATATGGCTGGGGCGGTGGTGAGTATTTCGGCAGGTCTTGGGGCATTGCCCGCGAAATCGCCACTTCTGCAGCCTGCTTCGTGGGCAATCAGGATGCCGGCTGCGATGTCCCACTGGTGGAGGTTCTCCTCGAAATAGGCATCGATACGACCGCATGCAACAAAGCACAGGTCGATTGCCGCGGCACCTGCGCGACGAATATCGCGAATCTGGTGAATGAACTTGGAAACCCGTTGTGCCTGAATGGTGCGTTGCTCTGCCGAGTAGCTGAACCCGGTGCAGACCAATGCTTGGGATACGTCGGTGATGTTGTTTGAACAAATTGGTGAGTCGTTTAAGAACGCACCACCGCCGCGCGTCGCAGAAAACATTTCGCCGAGCGCAGGTATGTATACGACACCTGCAAGCGGGCCGCTGCTGTCTTCTGCGCCGATTGACACCGCCCAAGCAGGCAGGTCGTACAGAAAGTTGGTCGTGCCATCAATGGGGTCGATATACCAGGTGATGCCGCTCGTTCCGGCAATTGATGCACCTTCTTCGCCAACAATGGCATCGAGTGGACGCCGTTCGCGCATACCCTCCACGATGAGTTTTTCTGACGCACGATCAAACTCGGTGACCATGTCGGTGGCTGTTGATTTTGTTTGCACATTCTGTAGTCCAGCCTTGCGACCGGCAAGTGCCATGTCGCCCGCTGCACGAGCGAGCTCACTTGCAACGAGAAGTAATTCGTTGGCAAGGGTCACGAAGTGCGGGTTTCCTTATCTGCAAGCTCTCGCCACTCACCGATTGCACGTAATGCGAGTACTGCAACAACGCTCATACCTGATGCACCAATTAGAGATCCTGTGAACATTCCGATTCCGGTTGGAACGGCACACGATCCTGAACACTGCACATCCACCATGAGGTAGCCCATTGCGGCGCCGGCGATACCTGAAATGAGGATGCCAGCGAATGCAATTGCTCGGGCGCGAATGGATGGCAGTGCTGAAAGGGGGCGTTCTGAACCGGGAGTAGTGGACACGGCAACAGCGTAGTTGTCGTATCGTTGTGCACATAGTGGAGATGCAAACTGGTGAATCAACGCGCACCATTGCGCACGTGGACATGGACATGTTTTTCGTGGCAGTTGAACTGCTTCGGCGCCCAGAATTAGTTGGTCAGCCAGTGGTGGTTGGTGGCGACGGAAATCGTGGGGTAGTGGCAGCTGCTTCGTATGAGGCACGGCGTTTTGGTGTGTTCTCTGCCATGCCTTCATCGCGTGCGAAACGGTTATGCCCGCATGCCATCTTTTTGCCTGGTGACATGAGTTCATACGTAGAGGTGAGCTCGCAGGTTTTTGACATTTTTCGTGATTACACACCTCTCGTTGAAGGACTGTCGCTCGATGAAGCGTTTCTCGATGTGACAGGCGCACTGCGTTTGTTTGGCAGCGCAGTGTCCATTGCGCAATCAATTCGTTCACGTGTGCTTGATGAAGTCGGGCTTGTTTGCAGCGTTGGTATTGGGCCGAGCAAGTTCATTGCCAAGTTGGCTTCAAAGCGAGCCAAACCAATTGCAGATGAAAAGGGTGTAACTCCAGGACTTGGAGTTGTTGAAGTGCCGAGCGGTTACGAACTGGACTTCATCCGGCCGATGCATGTGAAGTCATTGTGGGGTGTTGGCCCAGCAACGCTCGAAAAACTGGAACGAATCGGAATTAGCAAAGTGTCAGATCTTGCCGTTGCAGAAGTGTCTGCGTTGAAACATTCAATTGGTGAAGCGCACGCTTTGCATCTGGTGCAATTGGCTAATGGAATCGACCGATCGCCCGTGGTTTCCGATCGCGAAACAAAATCAATCGGGCATGAAGAGACGTTTTCTTTTGACATCTTTGACAAAACTGTGTTGCGAACGCATCTGGTTCGTCTTGCCGATGCGGTTGCGCGACGCTGCAGGGAGGATCAGTTAGTTCCTCGAACCGTGACGCTAAAAGTGAAGTTCTCAGATTTTCAAACCATCACCCGCTCAAGCACGCAGTCAACTTCCGTGACGTCCGCGCAAGCAATGGTGCAAATGATTGAGCCGCTACTCAACGGGCTCGATGTTTCTCGAGGAGTGCGTCTGATTGGTCTGAGCACGCGCAATTTCGACGAGCACGAACCTCAACTGAGTCTGTTCGACGATGGATCTCTGACCACAGACATTGCGGCATTGGATGAAGTATGGGCCCCCGCAACAAGGGCGATCGACGATATTCGTAGTCGCTTTGGTGACTCGGCTATCCGTCCAGCCAGCACCTTGCGGTCGGGGCGCAAGCCTGGGGCATCCAAATGGGGTCCGAACGACAGTGGAGAAACATTGAGTTCAGAGGAATAAATCTCCCTGCGTTGAGTCTGAGCCGATTTCGTGGAACAATGTAGATGTGCCACTTTCTGAAGACGAACAACGAATTCTGAGCCAGCTCGAAGAGCAACTCCACACTGACAAGAAGTTCGCGCAAGCGGTTTCGTCGTCAGGTTTGTACAGCCACGCCATTCGTAAAGTGCGTTGGGCTGCGTTGGGTGTTTTCGCATCATTGGTTTTCACCGTGGCCACATTGCAAGTGCACTTTCTGGTCGCGTTCCTTGGTTTCCTAGGCATGCTTGCTTGTGTTCTGGTTATCGAGCATCAGTTGCGGGCAATGAGCAAGGCAGGCATGAAAGACGTTGCCGATACGTTGCGCTCGGCTGCCAAAGTGGGCGGCTTTAGGGCGCGCTCCATGTTCCGCGATTAGTCACGAGCAATTCTGGGACGTTCGGTTGGTTCGCTTTTCTACGTGCCGACTAGCGTCTAACACATGAAACCTTCGTACACGCCAGAAGCCGAGGCGTATCGTCTCAAAGTTCAAGCATTCTTGAAGGACAACCTTCCAAGTGATTGGAAGGGAATTGGAACGCTTGAAGGCAAACCTCTAGAAGAGTTCGTCACGCATTGGCGCAAAGTATTGGCAAAGGGTGGATTCCTGGCGATGGGTTGGCCGAAGCAATACGGCGGTGGTGGATTGTCGGCTCTTGAGCAAGTAATTGCGGCGGAAGAATTTGAGCGCGCCGGAGTTCCAACTGGTGGATCAAACGACGTGTTCAGTATTCAAATGTTGGGTAACACCTTGTTGTTGTTTGGAACCGAAGAACAAAAGAAGCATTACTTGCCGCGAATTATTTCTGGTGATGACGTGTGGTGTCAGGGTTACAGCGAACCAAACGCGGGCAGCGACTTGAGCAACGTGGGTTTAAAGGCTGTGCTCGATGGCGACGAATGGATTTTGAATGGACAAAAGATCTGGACATCGGCAGGTCATTTAGCTGACCACATCTTCACGCTTGCGCGTACCGATTCTGATGCGCCGAAGCATAAGGGTATTTCGTTCTTGCTTGTTGATATGCGTCAGCCAGGTGTTGAAGTTCGCCCAATCAAGATGATTTCAGGTGAGAGTGAATTCAACGAAGTGTTTTACACTGACGTTCGCGTGCCGAAAGAAAATGTTGTTGGCGGCGTAAACAACGGTTGGGCAGTAGCCATGGGTCTGCTTGGTTTCGAACGCGGCGAAGCAGCGGCAACTGCACCGATTCGCTTTCAGGCTGAGATTGATCGCTTGATGGATCTTGCTCGTGAGAAGGGTGTTGCATCCGACCCACGCATTCGTCAGCGACTCGCAAAGTGCTATTCGGTTGTGCAAGTAATGCGCTATCTCGGAATGCGTACGCTGACGCAGTTCTTGGCAGGGCATCATCCAGGCCCAGACGGTGCAATCTTCAAGTTGTATTGGAGTGAGTACCACAAGGTGGTGACAGAGCTCGGAATCGACATCATGGGAATGGATGCTTTGGTGCCATCTGGTCGTAAGCCATCAAGTGCATTTCAAACTGACGATGCTGGCGCTCCGAACGACTCGATGAGTTGGACGACAACATTCCTCAATGCACGCGCTGGAACGATTTATGCAGGATCCTCGCAGGTGCAGCGAAACATCATTGGAGAAATGGTGCTTGGTCTGCCAAAGGAACCAAAGCCCAATTAGTCTGAGCGCAACGCCATGATGAACTTTTCCACTCTTGCCAAACTGATTGCAGCGTTATTGGTGCGTCCTTGGTTATGGACAACCGCGATTCGACAGGCAGTTCGTTTGGCTCCAAAAAGTTGGTGGAAGCAACCGCCATTCTTGCCATTACCTACGCCTGCATATGTTGAGTTTCGCACCACAACTCAATACGGCGGAACGAAGCGAGATCCGGAGATACACGACATCATTGATTATCTCGAATGGTCGCGCGATTGGCAGAGTACGACCAGGTTGAGTCGCCGAGGGCGGCGAGGCTAACCATGCGTAGCGCGCTCGTTCTCAATGCAACGTACGAGCCGCTCAGTGTCGTGTCTGCAAGACGCGCCGTGTGTTTGGTGCTCTCGGATAAAGCAGACATCGTTGAAGACGATGGAACGGAAGTGCATGCAGAGAATTTCTCAATGCCAGGACCATTGGTCATTCGGCTTCGTTATGTCGTGAAGGTTCCGTATCACCGTCGAACTGCGCTATCTCGTCGTGCAGTGTTTGCTCGCGATGATCATCGTTGTCAATATTGCGGAGGAGTTGCAGACTCCATTGATCACGTCATGCCGCGTTCGCGTGGAGGTATGAACGTGTGGGAAAACGTAACTGCCGCATGCAGGCCGTGCAATTTGCGTAAACGTGATCGCACGCCGGAAGAGGCGGGTATGAGGCTTGCAAGCGAACCGCATGCTCCACGCGAGCTCGCATGGATTTCTGTTTCTGTTGGGCGAGTGCCCGATGCATGGAAGCAATACCTTGCCCACGCTTCCTGACTCATCGTGGAAGTTGTACACCGAACATGTTTCTGCAGGTGAACAACATGGTCGCGATCTTGTTGCAGAACGTGCAGTTTGGGATGTACGCATAACGCAGAAAGCAATGGTGCTTGGCTCACGTCAAGATGAATCACTGTTGAAAGGCGAACTGTGCAGTCGTGACGAAATTGAAATAGTGCGTCGTCGTAGTGGCGGTGGAATTGTGTTTCTTGCACCTGGCGAACACGTGTGGCTCGATGTGGTTGTTCCGCGAGGCGATGTGTTGTGGAACGATGACGTTGCGCAAGCTTCGTGGTGGTTGGGTGATGTATGGGTGCAGACGCTGAACGCACTTGGCGAAAACAATGTTTCGGTTCATCGCGAAACACTGAGCAGCGATGCGTGGGGTGACTTGTTGTGTTTTGCTGGAGTTGGACCGGGAGAAGTGGTTCAACGAGATGATGAATCGCTGAGCAAACTCGTTGGAATTAGTCAGCGCCGAACACGCGACTATGCGCGCTTTCAAAGCACTATATATACGAAGTGGAATCCGCATGACGTGGAGATGTATGTAGTGAATACGCCAGGCAAGCTGAGTGAGATTGCGCATCGAGTCGCAGCGATTCAGGCAAGCCAGCAGGCGATTGTCGACACTTTCGTGTCACATCTGCCCCTCTAGCAAAAGTTTTTTTCCGAGAATTCGGCCAATTCGGCCTTGAGCTCTTTGATCGATCAATGAAATAGACCTTTTTGAGCACGCTGCTGTATGGAAAAAAGTGGGGAAAAGTGGTGAGGAAATGCACCAAAGTGGGGGCAAATGGGGATATCGTGTTCCTCGTTGATCCGGGGTGCGGACTCCCTTCAACGGCAGCAATACAAGGGAATGCAAGCCCCACAAGGGTTTGTGAGGGTAGCGGAGGACACATTGTTCGTAGGAGTGCACGATCGGCAGTTGGACCCAAAGGGTCGCTTGGCTTTGCCTGCATCGTTTCGCCCACGCTTAGAACCCCGTTGCTTCCTCTCCATTGGGCGCGACAAGTGTGTGGACATTCTGACTGCGGAGGCATTTGAGGCCGCCGCGCGGGAGTCGATGGACAAGGTTCGCAACGGCGAAATGTCACTCAACCAGCAGCGCGCTCAGGCGAGCAACACATTCGAGGTGGCTATCGACGCTCAGGGTCGAATCAATATCGAAGAAAAGTTGCGTGAATACGCCGGACTTACTTTGAACTCGCGAGTCGTTGTCAGCGGTTCATTTGACCGCGTTGAAATTTGGGAACCAGAGCGCCACGAGCGCGTAGTCCTCATGGGCATCGAGCAAATCGCTGGATCAGGCGAGTAGCGGGAAAGGAGCGCATCGACCACATCACTTTTTGCGAGCGCTCCTCATATGAACGCTTCGCTGTACTGCAGTCCTTCGGTCAGCAAGATGGACAGCCCCAACTCCGCCCGCTTCCATTTCGTCGAATCGGGGAGACATCCCGACGACAACGCCGGCCGGGGGGCTGCAGTACAGCGAGGCACTACATGAGTGAGAACACGCAACGAAGCGTCGAGAACTTCTTATGAACTCACCAGCAACTCACTCAACGTTTAACCACGAGCCAGTAATGGCCAATGAAATCACCGAACTTTTCGGTGCAGTTCCTCACGGCGTAGTCGTGGATGCAACGTTGGGCGGCGCTGGCCATGCAATGCGACTGCTCTCTAGGTATTCGTGGATGAGCGTGCTCGGTATTGATCAAGACCCAATGGCCATTGAACATGCACGCAAGGTGTCACCAAAATTCGAAGGCCGACTGATGTTTCATCAAGGTCGCTTTGACGGTATTGCGGAATTTTTACAGTTGCATCACGTGTCAAAAATCTCTGGTGCACTATTTGACCTAGGAGTTTCTTCGCCGCAATTCGACGAAGCAGATCGTGGTTTTTCGTATCGCAATGACGGACCACTCGATATGCGTATGAACACCACGCAAGAGTTCAGTGCCCTTGACGTCGTGAATGGCTACGAAGTTCAGCAACTTACCGATGTATTGCGCGAACACGCAGATGAGCGATTTGCTTTCCGTATTGCGAAGGCAATTGTTGCAGCACGACCAGTCATGACGACATCGGCACTTGCAGAGATTGTTGCCAGTGCTATTCCTGCTCCAGCTCGCCGCACCGGTGGGCATCCAGCGAAGCGCACATTTCAAGCAATTCGTATTGAGGTAAATAAGGAACTCGAAATTTTGCCAAAGGCAATTTCCGATGCGATTGCCGCCACGGAAGTGGGTGGCCGAATTGCTGTGTTGTCGTATCACTCAGGCGAAGACCGCATCGTGAAGCAGGCGTTCCGCGATGCAGAAACTCGTCCAGGAGCAGCCACTATCGCTTCTCCATTCCAACACCATTTATCTTCGGGCAAGTTGGTGAAGAAGGTGCGTGTCGCAGAGCGTGCATCTGCGGAAGAAATTGAACGCAACCCTCGCGCGTCATCTGCGCGACTCAGGGTTATTGAAAAGGTCGGCTGCTGAGATGGCGTTAGCGATCAACACAGAACGGGTGCCTCAACGGCAACCACGTGGTGGACAATCGATACCCCCTGAACGCCATCTCACAGTCATCCCTGGAACGTCAAAACGAACCATTTTGTTCTTCAGCACCATGGTGCTTGGTTTGTTTGTGGTGGTGTCGTCGGTAATTGGTTTGCAGGCCTACATCGCCGGACAGCAATTGAAGCTGGATCGACTCACGAGCGAGATTTCGCTTGCGCGTCAGTACCACGACGAGCTTCGCCAGCAGCGCGTCACCTTGTTGGCGCCGGAGTATCTGCGTGAACAGGCGAAAGCCATGATGATGACGCCGGGTCTCGGTTCAAAGTTTGTTGAAGTCCCGCAAGATGTCGTGGCATCCGTTGTGATCTCGACAGGGAAAATGGATCCAGCGTTTGCAGATCCATCAAACATCACGTCACTCAACCCGCTTGCGAACTTGGGCGTTGCACAGAACGAGGTGACACAGCCATGAGCATCGCAGCAGGTTCACGCGGTCGACGTCATGAACCCCAGCGCGCTGGTGACATTGCACGTGCTGCTGCGCGTCAAACCGTTCGCACGCTGACCGAAGACCTTAAACCAGGAAAAATCTCACACCGATTGGCATACGTGCGCATTGTTGTGTCATTGCTGCTGTGCGCAATGTTGTTGCGTACGGGATACTTGCAAACAATCGGTTCCGGTCAATATCGCGATGCAAGTGTTTCGCAGCGCACTCGAGTGAATGTTGTGAAGGCGGAGCGCGGATCAATTCTTGACCGTAATGGCCTTGAACTTGCGATACCAATTTCGCTTCGTACGGTTTTTGCCGACCCGCGCGAAGTGATTGACCCAGTTGGAACGGCCCGTGCAATCGCAGCAGCGTTGGCAATGTCGCCTGAAGCCGAACTTGCACTTGCAGAAAAGCTGCAAAACAAGACGGCGAGCTTCACCTACGTTGCGCGTCAGGTTTCACAAGAAGTAGCTGACTCACTCATCGCGTTGCAGCTTCCAGGTGTTTCGTCGTATCGGGAATCTGGTCGCGAACTGACTAGCGATGGGTTGCGTGCGTTGGTCGGACGCACAGACCCGGATGGACTTGGTACCTCCGGACTTGAAATGCAATTCGACATGTTGCTCGGTGGTGTTAATGGGCGACAGGTTCGCGAAGTCAGCGCGAAAGGCCAATCAATTCCAGCAACGCAAGATGAGAGCGTTGCGGCAATTCCAGGCAAAACTTTAGTGACCACCATTGATCGCAACATTCAGTTCCAGGTTGATGGCATTTTGGCTCAGCAGATTGCACGACTTCAAGCACGAAGCGGCACTGCGATCGTGATGGATTCTGCCACTGGCGAGATTTTTGCAATGTCGACATTGCGATTGAACGAAGATGGAACGTACTCGGCCGATTCAGGAAACATCGCAGCAGTTGAAGCCAACGAGCCTGGTTCGGTTGCGAAGGTGTTCAGCATTGCTGCTGCAATCAATGAGGGTCAGGTTGACTCAAAGACCGTATTCAGCGTTCCGCCAACGTTCATTGCAAACAAAGGCACGAAGTGGGAACAGCCACTTAATGACGCCTACCCACACGGTCTTGAAGATATGTCGGTGCGAAAGATTTTCGTAGATTCTTCGAACGTTGGAACGCTGATGATCGGGCAAACAATTGGACCAGACAAGCTGTATGACTATTTGAAGTCATTCGGTTTTGGTACAAAATCGGCAGTTGACTTTCCGGGAGAAACCAAGGGAATCTTGCAGTCAGCCAACAAGTGGCAGGGTGCCAAGAAATTCACTACTTCGTATGGCTACGGTTACTCCACAACGGCTTTGCAGTTGATTGCTGGTGTAAACGTGGTGGCAAACAATGGAAATTATGTTGCACCTCGTTTGGTGACGGCAACGGTAACTAAAGACGGGTTGAATGAATCGATTCCACCGAAAGAACAGCATGCGGTCATCACTCCAGAGACGGCCGCAGTAATGCGAACGTTGATGTCTGACGTCGTCTGTTTCGGAACAGCGACTCTTGGAAAAGTGCCAGGTATTACGGTTGCTGGTAAGACGGGAACTGCATACAAGCGCCAGGACAACAAAACTTATGTGGCCGACGACGGTTCGCGCTCGTACTTTGCAAGTTTCGTAGGATTCATACCTGCGCAGCAGCCGCGATTCACCGTGCTGGTCTCGATTGACGAACCAAACGCAGCCTCGTTGGACCGCTTTGGTGGAACTGCAGCAGCGCCAGTGTTTGCCAACATTGCACAAGTGTTGATCAGCGAACTTGATATTCGTCCAGATGCAACCGATCTTGGTTGCCCAAAAGAGCGTCCAGCAGAACTCGGACCAAAGCACTAATCATGAGTGCATCGCCGGCACCGACCGGCCAGATGGCAGCGCGTCATCTGGTGGAAACAGCGCAACTTGGCGCGCACGGTTTGCTCGTTGACTTCGTTGGCAAAGACTCAGTGATAACCGATGTT
>JBEGVD010000166.1:0-2743 GCA_041178585.1 Actinomycetota bacterium | reverse complement strand
ACAATCTCCGCAGTTGTACACCGTGCGCATCTTTGCCATGCGCGAAACTTTAGGCGGTGGGTGTTCGTTTCGAACGGCGGAAGCGGGTGAAGAATACGAATCCGCTGAATCCGGCCATCAGCATGATCCACAACACGAGTAGCCAGAACAACACTGGCGAGAAAATGCGGGCAATAGTTGAAGCCACTGCAGTGTTTTCAGTTACTGCCGAGATGTCTTGCGAACTGCCGTCGAATGCCACATTCCAGGTGATGGCGTCAATGCCGTCTGGGGTGCCATTGGTGGATAACACTTTGCCCGGCAGGCGTGTAATAAACGTCACGCTGACTGCTTGGCCAATGTCTTGATTTGAGTCGATGAGCGCTTGCTTATACGGTGCGCCACCGATGAGTGACAACAGCTTGCCGTCGGCGAATGCATTCATTCCACCATTTACTTCAAGTTTTCCGTTCAGCGTAAATGTGGAATCAGTGTCTTTTCCATCTCGTGACAGCGACATGTTTTTGAATGGTCCGTATTCGCCGCTTAATTGATTCAATAGCGTGGTGGCTTCCTGCGGGTTGTCGAAATGATGCGACACACGCACCTGTAATCCACCTGTTTCGGTTGCAGCAACATCGGAGACCTTCCAACCTGCAGCCTTTGCGTCGTCGAAACTGAGGTCATTCGCGATGTCGGGGTTGTTGGCAACAATTTCGGCATCAACAGTGGTCACCAGTGCAACGTTGCCCGAGCCATTTGGCTTTACCGTCAGTGTGACCACATTGTCTACGCGGCATGCACCGAGCAGCACGACAGCAACCAGCAAACCAATAAGTGATCGCGCGCGACCAACTACCTGCTTGCTACTCACGCGCGAGTTCACTCAGGCGAAGAAGCGGTGCCTTCGCCCGCACCTGCAAGTTCAATTGCCGATGGCGGCTTGAAGCCTTCGACTGCAGAGAACGTCATGCGCTGCTCGCCTTCGTTTTCTGGGTCTGGTTCGGTTGCAACCACCACAATCTGTCCAGCAGTGAATTGCTTGTTCAACAACTTCTCTGATAGCGGGTCCTCGATGAGGCGTTGCAATGCGCGACGCAATGGACGAGCGCCAAGTTGTGGGTCGTAGCCGCGCCTCGACAGCAATTCTTTTGCCGACTGTGTGAGTTCGAGACCAATGCCCAAACCTTCCAGCTGGCCAATGAGACGCTTGCTCATGAGATCGACCATTTGCACAACTTCTTGCATGCCAAGTTCGTGGAACACGATCACTTCGTCGATGCGATTCAAGAACTCTGGGCGGAAGTGGCCCTTCAAGGCTTCGTTCACCTTGTCGCGCATGCGTGCATACGACAACGCTTCGTCGTTCTTGCCGAATCCAACATTTGCTTTGCGCAAATCTTGTGTTCCCAAGTTTGACGTCATGATGAGCACGGTGTTGCGGAAGTCAGTGCTGCGACCTTGAGCATCGGTCAAGCGACCTTCTTCAAGAATTTGCAACAACGTGTTGAATACGTCTGGGTGAGCCTTTTCAATTTCGTCGAACAACACCACCGAGAATGGCTTGCGACGAACGGCTTCAGTTAACTGACCGCCTTCTTCGTAACCCACGTATCCAGGAGGCGAGCCAACTAAACGGCTTACCGTGTGCTTTTCCATGTATTCCGACATGTCAAGCGAAATGAGTGCATCGTCGTCGCCAAATAAGAAGTTGGCGAGGGTCTTTGCTAGTTCAGTTTTACCAACACCGGTTGGGCCCAAGAAGATGAATGAACCGCTTGGGCGCTTCGGATCTTTCAAACCTGCACGCGTGCGGCGAATGCTCTGGCTTACGGCCTTAATGGCATCTTCCTGAGAAATGATGCGCTTGTGCAGTTCGGCTTCCATGTTCAACAACTTGGCGGTTTCTTCTTCCGTCAACTTGTACACCGGAATACCGGTCCAAATGCTGAGCACCTCGGCGATTGCTTCTTCGTCAACTTCGTCAAACAAGTCAATGCCGCTTGCCTTTACGTCGGCTTCTTTCGATGTGCGCTCTTCAAGCAATGCACGCTCTTGGTCGCGCAAACGGCCAGCCTCTTCGAAGCGCTGTTCTTCAACAGCCTTCTTCTTGGCTTCCTGCACGTCATTGATCTTGTTTTCAATTTCTTTCAAGTCCGGAGGAGTTGCCATGCGCTTAATACGCAAACGACTTCCCGCTTCGTCAATGAGGTCAATTGCCTTGTCTGGCAAATGACGATCGGCAATGTAGCGGTCTGCCAGGTTTGCAGCTGCAACCAATGCCTGATCGGTAATGGTGACGCGGTGGTGCTGTTCGTACTTGTCGCGAATGCCCTTCAGAATTTCGATGGTGTGCGCAACTTCTGGCTCTTCCACCTTCACCGGTTGGAAACGGCGCTCAAGCGCAGCATCTTTTTCGAAGTGCTTGCGGAACTCATCGGTTGTTGTTGCACCAATAGTCTGCAACTCACCACGGGCAAGCATCGGCTTCAAAATTGATGCGGCATCAATTGCGCCTTCTGCAGCACCCGCACCAACAAGTGTGTGAATTTCGTCGATGAACAAAATGATGTCACCGCGAGTTTTGATCTCTTTCAACACTTTCTTCAAGCGCTCTTCAAAGTCTCCGCGGTAACGGCTACCTGCAACAAGTGCTCCAAGGTCAAGTGTGTATAACTGCTTGCCGGTCAATGTTTCTGGCACGTCGTTGCGCACGATTTTTTGTGCAAGACCTTCGACGATTGCTGTTTTACCAACGCCTGGC
>JBEGVD010000165.1:0-2895 GCA_041178585.1 Actinomycetota bacterium | reverse complement strand
ACATCACCTTTACCGGCGAAGAGCTGGTGCTTGACGGCGTGCGCGTGATCTTCCAACTCACGCCCGAAACCGAAGCGCCTGCGGAGATGAACTTCTTTTTCCCAGACCACGGCTGGTTGTGCATGGCGGAGAACTGTTCACAAACAATGCACAACTTGGTACCCATTCGTGGAGCACTCGTGCGAAATGCTTTGAACTGGTCAAAGTACATCAACGAAAGCATCGAACTGTTCGCGGACAAGACAAAAACTCTATTCACATCGCACAACTGGCCTACGTGGGGAACGAGCGATGTTCGTGAGTTCCTCATTTTGCAACGCGACTTGTATAAGTGGATGCACGATCAAACCATGCGCCATGCAAACCATGGAATGACCGCTTTGGAAATCGCCAACATGCTGCAGTTACCTGAAGAGTTCCAAGCCCACGAACACACTCGTGGTTTCTATGGTGACTTGGTGCACAACGTGAAGGCGGTGTATCAGCGGTATCTCAGTTGGTACGACGGAAACCCTGCAAACTTGAACAAGTTGCCTCCCACGGAAGTGGGTAAGCGTTATGTTGAGCTTGTCGGCGGAATGGACGCATTGTTGACATCGGCACGTAAGTCATTCGATGCTGGCGATTACCGCTGGGTTGCCGAATTGGTGAACCATGCAGTATTCGCAGACCCATCGAATATCGATGCACGAAACCTGCAGGCAGATGTGTTGGAGCAACTGGGATACCAGGCCGAGTCATCGACGTTTAGGAATGCCTATTTGATGGGTGCTCAGGAGCTGCGAAAAGGGCCTCCTCCGCCAACATCTACTCACGTACGTGCACGCAGTTTGATTCGCGCGATGACTATTGAACAAGTGTTTGATGTGTTGTCGGTGCGAGTGATGTCAGAAAAAATCGGTGGGCTTTCGCATTGCGTGAACTGGACATTTACCGACATGGCGGGAACTCCTGATCACCAGTGGGTACTTGGTTTGTCAAACCGAACGATGTATTCCACTCAAGGTCGTCACGATGTTGGAGCCGAAGCAACCATCACTATTTCGCGAGAAATGCTGCTGGAAATCATCGCTCAAGTGACTAACTTTGTTGATGAGCTCAGTGCGGGAACGGTGACCATTGAAGGTGACGCCGCTGCATTGCTGAACATTTTTGGCAATCTCGATACGTTCGCAACGGGCTTTGCAATCGTCGAACCATAAGGGTCTAGGGTTTGGCTGTGGGGGATGTTTCGACGCAGTTAGGGGTGAGCGCTGAGTATCTTGCGCAACAGCTCGGCGTGTCGGGTCTGAGAATTGAGTCGGTAACGCCCATTGGTACAGGTCAAATGGCCGAGAGCTACCGAGTGTCTTTTGTTGCCGGATCGCATGGCCAGTTACCACCATCAGTAGTAGTGAAAGTGCCCTCGCAAAGTGAAAGTAGCCGTGCTGCGTCTCGAATCACACGTTGCTACGAACTGGAAACCGGGTTCTACACCCATGTGCAGTCTTTAGTTGGAGTCAGTGCTCCGAAGTGTTTGCACGTGTGGTTCGACGCACCTAATGATGACTTCGTGTTGGTTCTTGAAGACATTGTTGACGGCAAGCAGGGAGATCAAATATCTGGTGCAACAGTTCAGCAAGCGCGCGCTGCCATTGATGAATTGGTTCGTTTGCACACGCCGCTGTGGAACTCGGCACAGTTGGATTCACTAGGTTGGATGCCTCGTCACACAATGGAAAGTTCCCAGGGCACGCGTGATTTACTGCGTTCAGTTTTCACCGGTTTTGCCACGCGGTTCTCGTCGCTCGTAAGCGCAGAGGTGCTTGAACTCGGAAGCCGTCTAGTTGCAAACATCGATGGCTATGACCGCGCATTTCCAAATAATGAAACCATTGTGCATCGTGACTTTCGACTTGACAATTTGTTGTTTACGGAAGCACTTCATGGAACACAGGTGAAAGTTGTCGACTGGCAAACTGCAAGTATTTCCTCTGGTGCAACTGATCTCGCGTATTTCATTGGAGCAAGTTTTAGTCCTGAGCAACGCCGCGAAGTAGAAGGTGAACTTGTCCATAGATACCACGATGGTTTGGTGCAAGCCGGAATCACGATGTCTTGGTCTGAAGTTTGGGATCAATATCGTCTATTTGCGACTTCTGGTTACATTATGGCCATCGTTGCATCAATGTTGGTGAAACAGACAGAGCGTGGAGACATCATGTTTGCCGCAATGGCTAATCGGCACGGACAACAGATGATTGATTTAGAAACATTGTCACTCTTTAGATAGGAAGATCATGGCACTTTTTGACGCAGAAGATGAACGGTTTGGTCACCAACTTCCAGAACCATTCCGCAATGTTGTCCATCACAACGACAGCTGGCGTGAAAGTTTGTTTTTCATCATGCATAAGCGTAATGAACCAGGAGATGTCATCATTTTGACTCTTGCGCATTTTCCGGCGCACAATGAAATGGACTCATTGCAACTGGGCCGTGTTGGCAGTTCGCCCCTGATGGCGCGTCATACACGAACTACGGCAGCAGACCCAAACAATTGGAATGTTGGACCTGTTTCGATTGACATTGTTGAGCCCAAAAATAGAATTCATTTACTCGCCCGTAAATCTGATGCAACGCCAGTTGAACTTGACATCACATTTACTGCGCGAACCGCTCCATATCAATTGCGACGGGGAACCATGAAGGCTGGTAATGAAGTGGTGTGGGATCAGACGCACATGTTTCAAAGCGGAACCTATAACGGCACGTATACGCATAGCGGTAAAACGTACGAAGTTGATAACTGGTGGGGGCAACGTGACCACTCGTGGGGTGTGCGAGTACATAACCGTTGTCCTATGTGGATGTGGACTCCAATTCAACTTGAAGAGGGTTTTCTGCAAGTGTGGC
>JBEGVD010000164.1:0-7270 GCA_041178585.1 Actinomycetota bacterium | reverse complement strand
TCGGCAATCAGCAAGTTGGTGGAGTTGGTGCCAATGTCAATTGCGGCAACAGGCATCGCGGTTGCACGAATGTATGAACTGCGACTGATGCTCAGTTTTTCGGCAACCCAATCACCAACGGGGTCATCTCCACCCGCAAGCCACCAACCAAAATGTGCATGCAAACACTTCACGCCGATGCGAGTGCCAGCCACGCCACCAAACGGCCGCGGGCCAGTGTGGTCTGCGGGAATGAGTGCGTCGCGCTCTGTTGCATAACGATCGTGCGCCGCCGCGATGAGTGCTGCATCGAGTTCGGCTTCAACTTGGTTGACTGCACCCGTTGCTTCAAGGCGACCAATCAGTACGTTTTCGCGCGCACCACACAACCAATACAGGGTTGGCATTGGCGTTCCGTCAGGCAGCAGAGGTTGATTGCGCAACACAACCGGGTCGCCGTCTAATGCGCGAACGACAACTTCACACTTGCCTTGCGGAACTCGACCGAGCAACTCGGTAATTCGCGCGATGTCTTCTGCGCTTGGTGCGTTAGAAGAGTTTGACAAGTACAGCTACCAACACCGCAATACCGATAAGGGCCGGGATTGCGCGCTTTGCAATGGTGGATCCTGCAGTGTCGAGCAAATTGAGTGGCGCAACTTCTGGACCATCAATCTTGCGAATAGTTGGTTGCTCTCCTGGCGCAGGTGCCGTTTCAGCAACGACAGATGCACTTGGTGCAGGTGCTGCAGAAATGAGTTGGTTCAAGTTTTCTGAAAACTGTGCGAGCAACTTGTCGCTCACGTCGGCAAGTGCACCACGACCAAACTGCGCAACTTTTCCTGAAATAGACAGATCGGTATGCACGGTGCACTTGGTTGAGGTTGGAGTAACCGAAGTGAGTTCGGCAGTAATGATTGCCGATGCATTGCCCTTGCCGGTGGTATCGCGTCCTTCGCCTTTTAGGGAAGCTTTATGTGCAACGTCATCACGCGACACGAAACTTGCTTGTCCTTTGAACTGAGCAAGAATCGGGCCAACTTTTATCTTCACTTGTCCGCGGTAGGTGTCGCCTTCAACTTCGGTGAGTTGGGCGCCAGGAAGGCACGGCGCAATGCGCTCTAAGTCGGTGAGGATCGCCCATGCTTCTGCAACCGGAACATTGACAGTGAACTCGTGATTGAGATCCATGGTTACTTGCCTCGACTTTCGTGAATAATTTTTGCTACTCGCTCAATGTCTTCAACATGATCAACATCAATTCCCGAGCCAATACAGGGTACTTCAGCAACCAGTTCGGGGTGACTGCGCAGTAATGACCTTGCGCCTTCATCGCCTGTTTGTGGAACGAGTCCGAAAAATTCTGCATGCAATTTCACGGGGTTTGCGCGCACGCCTTGATACGTAGCGACGGCAAGCGGGGAAGTGGAGTTGGCTAGGGCCGTCCAGGCAGAAGGAGGAATGCATGGCTGATCGCCAAGACCGATGACCACCGATTGCAGTCCTCGTTCGTTGGCCCACTGCAATGCGCATTGCACAGAACTGGCCATGCCCGTTGCCCACGCTTCGTTGTGTAGGTAGGTGACCGATTCTGGGCCTGTATGGCGAGGCAATTCGACCGACCCCCACACGACAGCGACCGGGCCGATATTGGCCGCTAGCGCACTCTGGAGGGCCCATTCATAGACCGTTTTGCCACCAACGGAAGTGAGCAGCTTGTGGTGGGCGCCACCGAACCGGGAGCCCCCACCAGCAGCCAACAGCACCACACCAATGGATGGTCTATTGCTTGTTGGAGCAGTCATAACCCCATATTTACAGGCTTTGGCGGGTCTGGCCCCCTCGAAACCGTGTATGACCCAAATATTACAGTTACATGACATAGACTGTTACACAGTTGACATAAATGCAATAACGCGAGTTCTCTCGCAAGCACTGCCCCCACATCCGAACCAACCGCCCCCCGGTTGGTTCGCCTACCCAGGAGCCAACATGTCACGCACCACCAAACTCATAGCTGGTCTGCTTATATCCCTCAGCCTGTGGGGAGTCAGTTCACCTGGCGCCCAGGCAATTCCCATGGGTCCGGCCCAGGAAGCAATTATTCGCAAAGGTGCAGTTCAGGCACAGCGGGCTGTCGATGCGTATGCCGACAAGCGCGACCGTGACGCCTACGACCTCTTTCTTGACCTTTCCGACAAACTCGCGGCCGATGTTGGCAACTTTTTAGGCGTTGATGTGAATGAGTTACGTCGCGCATGGCGATCAGCCGACGTTGCGCATCAACGTGCGTTGATGGCCGGCCTTACTCAAATTGGAGTTCCGTACAAAGAAAACGCAACTGCAGAATCAGGTGCTTTTGACTGCTCTGGTTTTGTGCAGTTTTCCTGGTCAAGTGCTGGGTTTGTGTTGCCGCGTGGATCAAATTATCAGTATGCAAATTCTCGTCGCGTGTCATTTAAGAATGCTCAAGCAGGCGACCTGATGTGGCGTCCTGGGCACGTGTCTATGTATCTCGGTGTTGACGGCGCAATCCTCCAAGCAGGGCGAACAGGACGCAGTGTTGAATTGCACATCATGGATTCACGAATCCTTGGTTGGACTCGTTTCGCAGATCCAACTGCGTAACCGTTACTTGTGAATTGGTCCGTCACCATCGCGTAAAGATGGTGCGCCACGACCAGTGCGTCGTGCAATGATTTCTCCACAAATAGAAATCGCAGTTTCCTCGGGGGTGCGTGCACCGATGTCGAGTCCAATTGGCGACATCAGTCGTAGTAACTGTTCGTCGGTGACTCCCGCTTCGATCAATCGCTCGATGCGCTTCGCATGAGTCTTGCGGCTGCCCATTACTCCGATGTAGCCAACATTGGTGGCAAGTGCACCAACTACTGCAGGAACATCAAACTTTGGGTCATGCGTCAAAATGCACACAGCATCACGTTGCGTAAGTTGTGCACCACGTTCCGCAAATAACGGAGCCGGCCACGTAACCAATACCTCGTCGGCCATTGGAAAGCGACGCTTGGTTGCGAACACTTCGCGTGCATCGCAGACCAGCACGTGATAACCCAACACTTTGGCAACGCGGGCGAGAGCAGAGGTGAAATCAACCGCACCAAAGATGACCATGGTTGGTGGCGGAGAAAATGCATCAATGAACACACGAACGGTTGGTGTGTTTACTAAATCTTCTGGAGTGGTTTGACCTTCTGGCCCGTAGTGGCGAACGCTGGTTCTGCCAGCTTCAAGTTCGCCTAACGTGTCACGCGAAACGACGCGGTCGAGTTCGGCATTGCCAAGAGTTCCTTGTGCGGCATTCTCTGGGGTAACAAGCAACATTGCGCCAATGTTTGGGCCATCAATGACTGTTGCAAGAGCAACTGGCTTGTTGGCTCGCGTGCGCTCAGAAAACAGTTGATACAGCGACATCATCAATTACCAGGTGAGCGGCTGAATGAACAGGTGAATAATTCCACCGCAGGTAAGCCCAACGGCGAATGCTTCATCATCTGAATAACCGAACTTCACCAATTTGGGTTGCTTGTCGCCATTCAAGATTGCAAGTGCCTCAGCAACAACTGCTCCTTCAACACAACCGCCACTAACCGAACCGATCACTTCGCCATCTTCGTTTACGGCCATTGCGGCACCTGGGTCGCGAGGCCCGGAACCTTCAATGTCGACCACGCGTGCAAGAGCAATCTGTTTTCCTGCCGCCTTCCAGCGATCGAGGTCGTTCAGCAGTTCGCGCATAGTTCCAGTCAATCGGCAGAAATGACGCGAGTGAGGCGTTCCATGGCTTCGAGTGAGTGACCTTCAACGAATTCGTCAATGTAGGGAAGTGCGGCAGCCATGCCTTTGGCGAGCGGCGCATATCCAGGCGTGACTTTTAACGGATTTACCCAGATGAGTCGGTGCGACACGCGTTGCAGGCGTTTCATTTGTTCGCCCAACAGTTCTGGGTTGCCTCTGTCCCAACCGTCAGACAACACGATCACAATTGCGCCTCTGGCCATTCCCCGCACGCCCCACGTGTCGTTGAATTTGCGCAGACTTTCTCCAAGGCGTGTTCCACCGCTCCAATCAGGAACTTGTTCTGCTGCGCGTTTGATCGCCTTGTCTGGGTCACGGCTGCGGAGCTCTTTTGTTAGTCGTGTGAGTCGCGTGCTGAATGCAAATGCTTCCACCCGTTGTCTGCCAGCAACTGCAGCATGCATAAACCGCAACAACGCACGCGCATACGGTTCCATGCTTCCCGAGATATCGAGCAACACCACAATGCGACGCAGGCGATCACTTGGTTGCTTCCAATGCAATTGCATGGGTTCGCCACCGTGACTAATGGATGCGCGAACCGTGCGTCGTAAATCGTGACGTGAACCGTTTCGTTTTGCACTTGTCAGACGAAGCGAACGGCGAGGTGGACCAGCGAACCGCAAGGCCTGCATGAGGCGTTGTGCTTCTGCAAGCTCCGAATCGTCGTATTGGGCGAAATCTTTCTTGCGTAGTGCTTCGGAAGCAGAGAAACGCAAATGAATGGCCGGGTTGGAGTCATATTCACCCGCATGCGGATCATTTTCGGTCTCGTCGTCAATCAGTAGGGAAATCTTTTGTGGTGGCATTTCTTCGGCTGTTTCGCCGCTCGTGCGGTGTTCCCAAAACACGGCAAATGCGCGGTCGAATAGTTGATGGTCTTCTGGTCTGCGCACCAAGGTGCTGCGACCTGCCCAGAACACGTCGCTGCGCGATTCGAGCGACACCACATCGAGTGCACTAACGAATGTGAGCACCGAATCAAGAGGTACCTGCAAACCGACTCCACGTAAAACTCGCGCAAATGACACGGCCATTTCTTCTGGCGAAGAGGAAACAGCAGTGGTCATGAATTATCCGTGCAACAGACCGCGATCGAACGCTTGAGCGACGATTTGAGCGATGCCTTGCTCACGCACGCGGTCGTGATCTTCGCGGTATTTCAACACGGTTCCAAGCGTTGCCGAAACAACCGATTCGTTCAGTTCGCGAGCGCCAAGTTGGGCGAGTGCCGTTGCCCAGTCGATAGTTTCAGCAACCCCAGGTGGCTTGTACAAATTGAGTGAACGCATGTGCTCGACTGCTGCTGCCACTTGCTTGGCAAGCGACTCAGCAATTTGTGGAACGCGCAAGCGAACAATTGCCACTTCACGATCAAAACTTGGATGATCTACCCAGTGGTACAAGCACCGGCGCTTCAACGCATCGTGTACATCGCGGGTGCGATTTGAAGTAAGAATCACAATTGGCGGAGTAGCAGCTTTGAATGTTCCAAGTTCAGGAACAGTTACTTGGAAGTCGGAAAGTATTTCGAGCAAATATGCCTCGAACTCATCGTCGGCACGATCGATTTCATCAATCAACAACACAGGCGGTGTGTCGCGCTGTTCGATTGCGCGAAGTAGGGCACGCTTGATGAGAAAGCGCTCGTTGTACAACTCGCTCTCTAGTTCGTTTGCCTTTTTGGTGGTTGCTTCGCCGCTGGCCTCTGCTGCACGCAGGTGCAACAGCTGGCGCGAGTAGTCCCAGTCATAAACCGCTTGGGCGGCATCAATTCCTTCGTAGCACTGCAAGCGAATGAGTTCGCCACCTGTCATTGCTGCAATCACCTTGGCGAGTTCGGTTTTGCCAACGCCAGCCTCACCTTCAAGAAGAAGCGGTCGCTTCAGGGTGAGCGCCAGGTACACGGCGGTGGTGAGGCCTTCTTCAGCCAGGTAGTTCTGTTCGGCGAGTGCCGCTCGAACTTGCTCAACCGAAGTGAATCCTGCTTGCGCCATGCGTTCAGGCTAGGGGCAAAGGGATTATGAATCGAAGCCGAGGCCCAATCGATCGAGGCTACGAAGCCAGAGGTTTCGCTTTCCCGTCTTGTCCTCACGATTCAGTGCCCAACGGGTGGTCTGAATACCAATGAAACGGAATGGCTCGGGAGGAAATGGCAATGGTTTGCTGCGCACAAATTGTGTTTGTGTTGCTGGGGTTTTTCGACCATCAATCATGTCGAGCATCACTTCAGCGCCGAATCGAGAACTGGCTACGCCTAAGCCGGTGTAACCAATTGCATAGGCAACTCGGTCGCGCATGGCTTGTCCCCAAAACACGCTGTAGCGACTGCATGTGTCGATAGCGCCACCCCAAACATGTGAGAAGCGAACGCCTTCTAGTTGGGGGAACGTTTCAAAGAAGTGTTGTGAAAGCTTTGCCCATGTTTCAGGACGCGATTCAAGTTCGGCGTTCACTTTTCCGCCGAAGAAATACACCGCGTCGTATCCGCCCCACAGAATTCTGTTGTCGGCTGTCAGGCGGTAGTAATGGAACTGGTTCGAAATGTCGGAAAGGCCCTGGCGATTCTTCCAGCCGATGCTCTCTAACTGTTGCGGAGTGAGCGGCTCTGTGGTCAAGCAGTAGTCGTACACGGGCGCGATGTAGTTATGCATACGACGTAAAAGCGGCTTGAAAGCATTTGTTGCAAGCGCAACTCGTTTTGCGTGCACTTTGGATAGCGGAGTCTCTACAACAATTCCACCTGGTGAATAGTCAAGACCAATGGCTTTTGTGTCTTCGTAAATGCGCACGCCAAGTTGTTCGGCGGCGCGCTTCAAACCCCAAGCAAGTCGCGCAGGGTCCACAAGTGCTGCTGTGTCTTTGCACCACATGCCACCAGTAAAAATTGGTGATGCAACTTCTTTGCGCACGGCTGCTTCATCTAGCCATTCCACCTTGTGGCCGATTTCTCGCAACTGGTCGTAGTCGTCTTTCAGCTCATCTAAGTACGTTGCAGAATGTCGCGTGCTCGCAATTTCAATCACGCCATTGCGTTCGAAATCGCAGTCAATGTTGTAGCGCTTAATTGCCGCTTCAATTTCGTTGAGGTTCTCAAGTCCTAAGTCTTCAAGCAAGCCAACTTCGTCAGGGAAGCGCTGCTGTGCATTGGCAATGCCATGCGTGAGGCTGGAGTCCATGAACCCACCGTTGCGACCGCTTGCTGCAGAACCGATCTCGTGTGCTTCAATCAGCACCACATCGCGGTCAGGGTCGCGCTCTTTGGCCAAGATTGCTGTCCAGAGGCCTGTGTAGCCACCACCCACGATGCACAGGTCGCACGTTTCAGCGTGCACCAGCATCGGGTTCGACTCAGGCTCATCCGCATCGTCAAACCAATACGGAAAGGAGTCGGCGTCCGCAATCGCGTCTAAAAAACGCTCGTCTTGTTGATACCCACCCATGGGTTTCTCACCACCTAACAAGGACAACAGTA
>JBEGVD010000163.1:0-13003 GCA_041178585.1 Actinomycetota bacterium | reverse complement strand
CCGTATGTCGCATTATGGACTACGGCAAATTCCGCTACGAAGAGTCGCAGAAGTTGAAAGAGTCCCGCAAGAAGACCGTGCAAATCACAATGAAAGAGGTCAAGTTCAAACCAAAGATCGGTAAAGCCGACTTCGATACCAAGGTTCGTCACATGCAGGAGTTCTTGCGTGAAGGACACAAGGTCAAAGTCACTTTGCAATTCCGAGGCCGCGAAGTTGCCCACCCTGAACTTGGTACCAAGATTCTGCACGCAGTTATCGAGCAGTTGGGACAAGTTGCCAAGGTGGACACACACGCGAGACTTGAAGGTCGCAACATGACCATGGTTCTCTCTCCAGAAAAGAAGGCGCCAAAGAAGCAAGAAACAAAACCAGCTCCGAAAGCCCAAGCAGCGCCAGCTGCGCAAGCAGCACCGGAGCCGGTAGCACCAGAACAAGCACCGACCGAGAGTTAAGCAGAGATTTACAGAAAGCAACAGGAGACAACATGCCAAAGATGAAGACATCAAAAACCGCAGCAAAGCGTTTCAAATTGACTGGTACGGGCAAACTTCGCCGTCAGCAATCGATGCGTCAGCACTTGTTTGAGCACAAGCCATCAACCCGCACCCGTCGTTTGGACGGAAGTGTTGATGTCCATTCCGGAGACGTGAAGCGCATCAAGCGTTGTCTCGGTCTTCGCTAAATCAATACGGTTTCAAATTCAATTTTTGTAGTTACTAACGAAAGGATGTTGACATGGCACGTGTAAAGCGCGCAGTACATGCAAGGAAAAAGCACAAGGCAATTTTGGAAAAGGCGAAGGGTTACTACGGTGACCGTTCACGCACATTCCGCTCGGCAAACGAACAGGTATTGCACTCCGGTCAGTATGCGTTCCGCGACCGTCGCGCAAAGAAGGGTGAGTTCCGCAGCTTGTGGATTCAGCGCATCAATGCAGGTTGCCGTCAGAACGATTTCAGCTATAGCCGTCTTATTGATGGCTTGAACAAGGCAGGCGTCACCGTCGATCGCAAGATCATGGCCGACCTCGCAGTACACGACCCTGCTGCATTTACGAAGTTGGTAGAAACAGCCAAGGGAGCGCTCGTCTGAGCGACGCTCGCCTCGGATTTTCACATCCACGAATTCAGAGACTGCGGCGCCTTCTTGGGCGTCGCAGTGCTCGTATTACGGACAATGCGTTTGTAATTGAAGGCCATGTACTCATTGCTGAAGCGATTAGTGCTGGTTGGAATATCGAGGAGCAATTCATCGCTCCTGGTGGAATTGCAGTGCTTGGTACGTCTGCTCGTACCTTCGAATTAGAAAACGGTGTGCTTGAGCGGGTTGCGAGTACAGCTACACCACAGCCGGTAATCGCTATCGCTGAGCGCCGAGTGTCTGAAGTTGAAGAACTTGCGTCATGTGAATGGATCGTTATTGCTGATCAGATTTCTGATCCGGGCAATTTAGGAACCATCTTTCGCTCGGCCGAGGCAGCGGGTGCATCCGGCGTTGTGCTCACGCCTGGCACTGTTGAGGCTTTTAATTCAAAGGTCGTTCGCTCATCTGCTGGCTCAATGTTTTACATCCCAGTGTTCGAAGACATCACGATTGAAGAAGTGAAGCAAGCAGGGTTCTCCATCGTTGGAACTTCATCCCATGAGCAACGTGGAAGTCGTCCATTTACCGAAGCATCCCTCACAGGCAAGATTGCCATCGTGGTCGGTAACGAAGCACACGGCATGGATGACGCCGAATTGGTTGATCAGTGGATCACCATTCCGCATCGCGGTCGGAGCGAAAGCCTGAACGTCGCTATGGCGGCAACGGTGGTGTGTTTTGAAGTGGCTCACCAGCGCGACAACGCTAACTAAGCCCATTTTGAAAATCTGGAACGACTAGCGTCAATAGGCGAAATGCCATCTTCAAACTCTCTCGCAAGCGAAATTTCGCTGGCCCAAACCGAGGCATTGTCGGCAATTGCTGGTGCTATTGACGCTGCAGGTTTGCGATCGGTCCAAGCAGAGCTAGCCGGCAAGAAGTCAGCGCTTACTGTCTTGCGATCACAGCTGGGAAAGATTCAAGACGCTGAAGAACGCAAAACTGCGGGACAGGCAATTAACGCCTGTGCTCAAGCGATTGAAGTGGCGATCGGTGAGCGTATGTCGCTGCTTCTTGCTGGCGAACGTGCTCAGCAGGTCGCATCCGAATCAATGGACCTCTCCGAATTTGTGACCGCGAAGCGTCGGGGCAGTACCCACATCGTCACTCAGGCAACACAACGCTTGGAAGATGTGTTCATTGGTCTTGGGTTCCAAGTTGCCGAAGGTCCAGAAGTGGAAACTGACTTCTACAACTTTGAAGCGCTTAATATGCCAAAGACTCACCCTGCACGCAGTGAGTTCGACACCATGTTCATCGAACCGGCATCAGCCGATCAAGAGCCAAACTCTGTGTTGCTGCGCACTCACACATCGCCAGTGCAAATTCGCGTGATGCAATCTTGGAAGCCGCCCATCTACGCAGTCATGCCGGGAAGAGTTTTCCGACGCGATACACCAGATGCAACGCACATGCCGGTGTTTCACCAAATTGAAGGCATCGTGGTTGATAAAGGAATTACGTTTGCGCATTTGGCCGGAATCATTGAAGCGTTTACCAAAGCATTCTTTGGAAATGAATTCACCAGCAGACTTCGTCCTTCGTTCTTCCCGTTTACTGAACCAAGCGCAGAATTCGATATTCGTCGTGCGAATGGTGCATGGATAGAGCTCGGCGGTTGCGGAATGATGCACCCGAACGTGTTGCGCGCTGGCGGAATCGATCCCGATGAATACACCGGTTTTGCATTTGGGTTTGGTATCGATCGCATGGCGAAAGAACGTCACAACGTAGAAGACATTCGCGAGATGTATACCAATGACCTGCGTTTCCTGAGGCAGTTCTCATGAAGATTTTGCATTCATGGCTGAATGAATTCTCCGACTTCGGTAACGACGTCGATGCCATTGCCGATCGCATTACCGAGCTTGGTCTGGCAGTTGAATCTGTTGATCGTGTCGGCACTCCTGTAAAGGGTGTGGTGACTGCAAAGGTGCTTCGTCTTGAGAAGCACCCTGATGCGGCAAAAGTTACACGCGTGTACGTAGACGCTGGTGACGGGGTTGAGCGACACGTGTGGTGTGGCGCAACCAACATGCAAGCAGGCGATATTGTCCCGTTAGCAACGCTTGGTACCAATATGCCCGACGGTCGCGTCATTACGCAGCGTGGAATCTTGGGAATTGATAGCGAAGGCATGTTGTGCTCAGGCACGGAAATTGGGTTGAGCTCAGACGGAAGTGGTTTGCTTATTCTTCCTCAGGGCACCGCGCTAGGGCTCGATGTATACGAAGCACTCGGCGTCGACTCAGACGTTGTGTTCGATCTTGATGTCACCAGAAACCGACCGGATTGCACTGGCTATTTAGGCGTAGCTCGCGATTTGGCAGCAGGCATGGGAAAGCGGCTCGTCCTTCCAAAGGTCGATCAATCGGCTACTGGACAATCGCTTGCCGTCCCCGTCTCTATCGCTGCACCAGAGCGTTGCAGCCGTTTTACAGTCCAGGTCATGTCGGGCATTTCCATTATGCAATCACCTGATTGGATTGCTCGACGTCTTGCACGAGCAGGAATGCGCTCGATCAACAACGTTGTCGACGTTTCAAACCTGGTCAATCTCGAATTAAATCAACCGAATCACGCTTACGACTTTGAATCGGTAAAAGACGGTTTCATCGTACGCCTGGCTCGTGAAGGCGAGCAGTTCGCTACTTTGGACGCTGTTGAGCGAACGCTTTCTGAGGACGACTTGCTCATTTGTAATGCACAAGACAAGCCTGTGGGTATCGCAGGAATCATGGGTGGTCTCGATTCGGAAGTAACAGACGCATCGACATCAATTGCTGTCGAAATCGCATACTTCGAACCAGATGCGGTGCGTGCAACCTCTACTCGACTTGCTTTGCGTACCGAGGCTTCGCTTCGCTTCGAACGTGGCGTTGATCCGTTTGGCGCAGAGTTCGCTTTAGCGCGCTTTGCTGAACTGTTGCGCATTACGTGTCCAGACCTCGTTGTGCATCCGGGTGCTACCGATGCTCGAACCGATGCATTGCCTATGCAGGTAAGAACTACTGAAGTGCGACTGAACACCATGAAGCGCGTGCTCGGCATCGATGTCACAGCACAAGCCTTGGAAGATTTGATAGCACCGATCGGGTTCACTATCACCAAATCTGCTTCAGATGGGGCAGTGGTCGTCGGTATTCCGTCATGGCGTAACGATTGCAGTAGCGAGATTGACATTGTCGAAGAAGTTGCGCGTCACTACGGATACGACAATCTAGGGAAGATCGTTCCAACGTCTCCGGTACATGGTCGGCTCTCCGACGTTCAGCGACGTCGACGCATCTTGCGCGAGATCGTGGTGTCTCTCGGCGCAAGCGAAGCCATGCCGAATCCATTCCTCGCACCAGGTGATCTTGCAAAAGTTGGTCTGAGTGAAGACAACGCTTTGAAACTTGCCAATCCGCTTGTCGCTGAAGAGAGCGTGTTGCGCACTTCACTGGTTCCTGGCATGTTGAAATCCATTGCCTATAACCAGTCGCATCGCATCCGCGATATCTCACTGTTTGAAATTGGTCATGTGTATCCGCAGGGAACGCAAGTTCTTCCCGATGAATTTGAATCCTTGTGCATCATGGTCGCCGGTGCGGACGCATCGGTCGCAATGGACTTGTGGAGTCAGGTTTCGTCGTCGCTCGGCGTTGGTGCTCAATTGGCGCAAGACCAACCACCAGCTGGTTATCACGCAACTAGAAGCGCGCAACTCAAGCGCGGCAAGATGGTGCTTGGCTCGGTTGGAGAAATTGATCCAACCGTATTGGCCAATGCCGGCATAGTTGGACGTGTTGCGTGTGTAGAGGTCAACCTTTCTGTGGTGCTCAGTGAAGTGCCTAAGCCACAATCTGCACAGGTCGTAAGCAAGTATCCATCAAGCGATTTCGACCTTGCCTTTGTCGTGACCAACAATGTTTCAGCGGCCACGCTGGTGAAGGCTCTTCGTCAGGCAGCTGGCAATTTGCTTATTGATTTGGCGTTGTTCGATGTGTATCGCGGGAAGGGGGTGAGCGAGGATTCACGCAGTTTGGCCTATCGCTTACGCCTGCAGGCTCCCGATCGAACACTGACCGATGTGGAAGTATCGGATGTGCGTGCGAAGTGCATCGCCGCCGCCGAAAAGCTTGGTGCAACCCTGCGGGGATAGCCCATTTAGGTCGTTGCATAGTTATGCGACCATCTGTATAATTATGCAATGATATCTGTCGGCATAATTGGCGCGTCTGGGTTTACAGGGGCAGAACTGCTGCGCATCTGTGCATCCCATCCTCACTTCGAAGTGAAGTATGCAACGGGTGATTCGCAGGCGGGAACTCTTGCGCGTTCGTTGTATCCATCGCTTGCTGCCACGTATCCAAACTTGGTGTTCGAAGAATTCGAGATCGACAAGGCCCTCGCCTGTGATGTGTTGTTTCTCGGTTTGCCTCACGAAGCCTCACTAGAGCTCGTGCCTCAACTGGTGAACAAAGTGAAGTTGGTAGTAGACCTATCGGCTGCATTTCGCCTTACGGACACGTCAAAGTATCCGCAGTGGTACGGGTTCACGCACACTCACCCAGAACTCGTCGCAAGTGCGGTGTACGGACTTCCTGAGTTGAACCGCGAAGCATTGAAAACTGCGAAGCTCATTGCAACTCCCGGCTGTTATGTAACTGCGGCAAGTTTGGCGCTCACTCCGTTAGTTAAGGCTGGCGTTATCAATCCGCAAGGTGTCATCGTAGATGCCGCTTCTGGTGTTTCCGGTGCTGGTCGGGCAGCAAAACATTCAAACTCGTTTAATACGGTTGACGAAGACTTCACCGCATACGGTCTGCTTGATCACAGACACACTCCTGAGATTGAACAAGTAACTGGTGCACAGATTTTGTTCACCCCACATTTGGCTCCGATGAACAGGGGAATCCTGGCAACGTGTTACGCACGTCCAGCTGCGGGAACAACGCCGACAACTGCATTGCTATTGGCAACACTCGCACGTGCATACGCAAAAGAGCCTCTCGTTGTAGTGGGTCAGAACTCACCTTCAACTAAGGCAACACTCGGCACGAATGTCACGCACATCACTGCGCGTTACGACGAGCGCACGGGCTATGTCATGGTGCTCAGTGCACTGGATAATTTGGCGAAAGGTGCTTCGGGTGGAGCAGTGCAAGCAGCAAACGTCGCTCTTGGCTTGAATGAACTCGATGGACTGTCAATGGTGGGAATGTATCCATGAGCGAACTGATGAACGAATCACATGAACGCGTTGGTGCGCTGCTTATTGAAGCGTTGCCATACATCCAGCAGTTTGCAGGAAAGACGGTAGTTGTTAAATACGGTGGTAATGCATTGGCCGGAGCGAGCGATGCAGACGCTGCGGGAACGTTCGCGCAAGACATCGCCCTCATGCATGCCGTGGGCATTAAGCCTGTGGTGGTGCACGGCGGCGGGCCGCAGATCAGCGCGCTCATGGAGCGACTTGGCAAGAAGCCCGAGTTTCGAAACGGTCTGCGTGTCACCGATGCCGAAACAGTGGAGATCGCCAGCATGGTTCTCCTTGGCACGGTGAACCCACAATTGGTTTCTGCAATCAACGTGCATGGTGCGTCTGCGGTTGGTGTGTCAGGACAAGACGCTGGTTTGTTGCGGGTGACTCAACGTGACCCCGAGTTGGGCTTTGTTGGCGACATTGCCTCTGTTGATCCAACAGTGTTGAAGAGCGCGATCGCCGACAATGCAGTGCCAGTGGTTGCCACTATCGGCAGTGATTCCTCTGGTCAGGCATACAACGTAAATGCAGATACCGCTGCAGCCGCAATTGCCGTTGCGCTAGGTGCAGAGAAGCTCATCTACCTCACCGATATCGAAGGTTTGCGTGCAAACAAAAACGATGCCGCATCAATTATTCGTCGTACAACAGCTTCAGAGATCGCACGACTCATGGCTAGCGGATCCATAGACGGTGGCATGATTCCGAAAATGGAAAGCTGCGTGGACGCGATTACGAGAGGTGTATCTCGTTGCCACATATTGGATGGACGTATTCCGCATGTGTTGCTCATCGAATTGTTCACTATTGCTGGAGTCGGAACCATGATCACTGCCGATCAGGAAGTGGGGAAGAAATGACATCGCACGCATTTGCTACATCGGGTAACTACTGCCCATTTATTCCTGTGTTTGGTCCACCTCAGGTGATGTTCGAGCGCGGGTCGGGAACACAATTATGGGATGTCAACGGAAAGCGGTACCTCGATTTTTTGTGCGGAATTGCAGTCACATCCTTAGGTCACAGCAATCCAGTTGTCACCGATGCAATTGCGGAACAAGCCGCAACGTTGATGCATGTCAGCAATTTTTTTGCGAACCCGGTTGCAACAGAGACCGCGGTTTTGGTTGACCAGTTGTTGGGCGGCGGAGGACAGGTGTTTTTCTGCAACTCTGGCGCAGAAGCCAATGAAGCAGCAATCAAGTTGGCGCGCAAGTTTGGTGGCCGCGGTCGACACACCGTGGTGAGTGCGTTAGGCAGTTTCCATGGAAGAACTCTTGCAGCGCTCGCTGCTACTGGTCAACCTGCCAAGCACGAACCGTTTCAGCCCATGCCACAAGGTTTCAAGCATGTGGTGTTTGACGACATTGCTGCTCTTGATGCCGCTGTTGATTCATCGGTTGCCGCAGTTTTGCTTGAACCAGTTCAGGGAGAAGGTGGAGTTATTCCTGCATCGCAGGAGTACATGAAGTTTGCGGAGAAGATCTGTCGTGAGCGCGGCGTCTTGTTGATGATCGATGAAGTGCAAACTGGTTACGGAAGAACCGGCACTTGGTTCGGTTTTGAGCACTATGGAATTTCGCCAGACGTGGTGATTATGGCAAAAGCCATGGGAAATGGAATGCCAATTGGTGGAATTTGGGCGAAGAAAGACGTCGCTTCAGTGTTTAAACCAGGCGATCACGGCAGCACGTTCAGCGGAACGGCAATTGCCACTTCAGCCGCACGAGCAACAATCAAGGAAATGCAACGGCTGAATGCCCCGCAGATGGCCCTTGAAAAGGGTGCTTTGATCACCTCGCTTGTGCAGGCACTTCCTCAAGTTGTGTCTGTGCGTGGTCGTGGATTGTTGCTCGGTGTCGAACTGGCACAGGGCATCGATGCCAAGGAAGTTCAACTGCAACTGTTGAAGAACGGTTTGGTAACTAATGCGGTAACGGC
The DNA here is from genome assembly GCA_041178585.1 of Actinomycetota bacterium. Taxonomy (GTDB): domain Bacteria; phylum Actinomycetota; class Acidimicrobiia; order Acidimicrobiales; family Ilumatobacteraceae; genus UBA3006. The sequence continues at coordinate 4,668 of JBEGVD010000163.1, read as the reverse complement.
AACGGCGCTGCGTCTTGCACCTCCGCTTACGGTCACAGAAGAAGAAATTCGCGAAGCAGTTGACATCATTGCTGCTGTCCTGAAAGGTGTTCAGTCATGAGCCATCGCAACTTTTTACATGCATACGATCTTTCATCAACCGAGTTGCGCGCTGTTCTCTCGCTCGCACAGTCACCTATTGCAAATCTTGGTCGTCCGTTGGATGGAAAAGGCGTAGCTCTCATCTTTGAGAAGCCTTCCAATCGCACTCGGCACAGCATGGAAATGGCTGTTGTGCAGCTTGGTGGACACCCCGTGTATACGCGTGGCGAAGAAGTAGGTATCGATGTTCGCGAGTCGGTAGAAGACATCACCAATGTGATGTCGGGATATCACGCCATGCTGTGTGCGAGAGTGTTCGATCACAGCGTGTTACACCGCATGGCAGCAGTTTCTTCTGTTCCTGTTGTCAACATGCTGAGCGATTTTGCTCATCCGCTTCAAGCAGTTGCGGATGTGCTGACGATGCAGCAACAACTTGGTGACCTGCAGGGCAAAACGGTCACCTACGTTGGTGACTTCAATAATGTTGCTCGTTCGCTTTGTGAAGCGTCATCCATGCTTGGCATGCACATTCGTCTAGGTTGCCCAGAGGGATATGACGCACAGGACAATGAATTGCTGGGGCTCACAGAACTTGGTGCCGCTTCGGTAGAGCAGTATCGCGATATTGCCATTGCAGTGAGCGGCGCGCATGCAGTGCACACCGACACCTGGACGTCGATGGGTCAAGAGAGCGAGTCAGCAGAGCGTGAAGCAGTATTCGCAGGGTTCGAAGTAACGAATGAAATCATGTCGCTTGCAGACTCAAAAGCAATATTTATGCATTGTTTGCCGGCACACCGTGGCCAAGAAGTATCGCCATCGGTCATCGATGGCCCACAAAGCAAGATCTATCTGCAAGCTCATAACCGAATGCACGCAGCACGTGGAGTGCTGGCGTTTCTCATGGGAGTGAAAGTATGACCACAAAAGTACAACGACAAGGTGCGGTTGCCCAGTTGATTGCAGATCACGACGTCACCAGCCATACGCAACTTGTTGCCTTGTTGAAGAAAGCAGGCATTGTGGCTACTCAGGCGACGGTGTCTCGCGATTTAGAAGAAATTGGTGCGGTCAAAGTGCGAACATCCAATGGTGAAACGGCATATGCCATTCCAGAGTTTGAACCAGATCGCATTGCACCGCTCGAACAGTTGCGTCGCGTGCTTGCAGAGTGGGTTGCCGATATTCAAATCAGCGAACCCATCGTCATCATTCGCACGCCGCCAGGATGTGCACATGTTGTTGCTTCGGCACTTGATCGTTCACGTATTGAAGGCCTTGCAGGAACAGTTGCAGGTGACGACACCATGTTTTGTGTTGCCAACCAAAACTATGGAGCAAAAAAGCTCGCTGCACATCTTGGCAAGCTTGCTGGCTTGCAGAAAACAAAAGGTTCGAAATGAGCGACAATCAATCACAGACACTGTGGCACGGCAGATTTAGTAGTGGACCTGCCGAAGAACTTTTGGCGTTCACTGAAAGTTTGTCGTTCGACAAGCGCCTATGGAGAGATGACATCGCTGGTTCACTCGCACATGTGAAAGGTCTTGGTCACGTGGGCATTTTGCCGCTTTCCGAAGTTGCGCAAATTGAATCCGCATTGCAGCAAGTTGCATCTGAATTCGCAAATGGAACCTTTGAGTTCGTTGTTGGCGAAGAAGACATTCACACTTCGATTGAGCGTCGAGTTACTCAAATCGCTGGTCCGGTAGGTGGCAAGGTACATACCGGCAGAAGCCGGAACGATCAATGTGTCACTGCACTGCGCTTGTGGACCAAACGAGAACTTGCGGCTCTTGCAGAGCGTCTGATTGCTCTTTGCGATGTGCTTACGCAGCGTGCCGACTTGGCTGGATGGGGCAGTGACGGCGTTTATCTTCCTGGGTACACCCATGTGCAACGCGCTCAGCCGGTGTTGCTTGCGCATCACCTCATGGCTCACGCATGGGCGTTCACTCGCGACATTGATCGTCTCGTCAGCACTATTAAGCACGCTGATGTTTCACCGCTTGGCGCTGGAGCACTTGCGGGTTCATCGTTGCCGCTTGATCCCGACTTCACAGCTCGTGAAATGGGATTCGCCGAAAGATTCTCTAATTCACTCGATGCTGTTTCCGATCGCGACTTCGTTGCCGAAGCGTTGTTCAATCTCGCGCTTATTGGTACACATCTCTCGCGCATTGGCGAAGAGTGGGTGCTGTGGACTTCTGAAGAATTTGGGTTTGCCACACTCGATGATCGTTATGCAACTGGGTCTTCTATGCTCCCGCAAAAGAAAAACGCCGATATCGCTGAACTTGCGCGTGGCAAAGCCGGACGCCTTATTGGCAACCTCACTGGTTTACTCACCACACTGAAGGGCTTGCCGCTTGCATATAACCGTGACTTGCAGGAAGACAAAGAACCGTTGTTCGACTCGTACGACCAGGTTTCATTGGCTGTAGGGGCGCTATCAGGAATGATTCAAACGGCAACGTTCAATGCAGATCGAATGCGTGCGGCAGCCGATGTGCAGTCGCTATCGGCAACTGATTTAGCGGAATACCTGGTGCGTAAGGGAACACCGTTTCGCCAGGCGCATGCAATCGTCGGCGAACTAGTGCAAAAAGCGATTTCAGGTTCGCAATCTTTGCAACAACTTGTTGCAGATTCCCCAGACTTCGGTGCCGATGCTCTGCAACTCATCGGCTTCGGTGTAGGAGTGCAACTTCGCTCGTCACCTGGCGCTGCAGGTCCGCACGCAGCCGAGGATCAACGAGCCCGTTTTGCTTCGGTAATTGCGTCACTTCGCACATCTCTCGCGATCTAACATCTATCTATGGCTCAATTTGGTGACGTAGTTCAAGAGTTCGCCTCGCGCGGACTTATCCACGACTCCACCGATCGAGCCGAACTCACGAAGCGCAGCACATCATCACAGATGTCTGCCTACGTTGGTTTTGACCCAACAGCAGATTCGTTGCATGTAGGTCACCTGCTTGGCCAAATCTGTCTGCGTCGTTTCCAAATGCTGGGCCACAGACCAGTAGTTCTTGCAGGTGGCGCAACGGGAATGGTGGGAGACCCATCTGGTCGTAGCGAAGAACGCAACTTGCTCGATTCCGACACCCTGGCGTACAACGTGTCGTGCATTAAGGGTCAGCTTGAACGCATTCTGGATTTCGATACTGGAGCGAACAAAGCAGTGTTAGTCGACAACGCAACATGGACAAAAGATGTTCCTGTGCTCGACTTCTTGCGCGATGTTGGTAAATACATCACCGTTAATCAGATGATGGCAAAAGATTCAGTGAAGTCGCGCATTAGCGATGGCAATGGTTTGTCATTCACCGAATTCAGCTACATGTTGCTGCAAGCAAATGACTTTAGGCATTTATGTGAACACCTTGACTGTGAAATGCAAATGGGCGGATCTGATCAGTGGGGAAATATCACTGCAGGCATTGATCTCATTCGTAAGCGTTTAGGGCGTGAATCGTTCGGACTTACATGGCCACTCGTCACGAAATCGGATGGCACGAAGTTTGGTAAAACAGCAGATGGAGCAGTGTGGCTTGATGCGAATCGAACATCGCCATATCAATTCCGTCAGTTTTGGATGCAAATTTCTGATATTGATATCGAACGCATGTTGCCACAGTTCTCATTGCGACCAATGGAAGAAGTTGCATCAATCCTCAATGAACAGCGACTCAGTCCAGAGAAGCGAGTTGCGCAACGAACCTTGGCAAATGAAATCACATCAATGTTGCATGGCGAAGAGTCAGCCAATGCTGCAGAGCAAGCCGCAGATGTGTTGTTTGGTGCGAATCCAGTGTTTGCAAGTGAAGCGACATTGAAGTTGATTGCACAAGAAGTTGCTGTGACACAAATGGGTACTGCTGTGTTGCACGATGCTGTTGGTGTATTAGTCACCACAGGATTGGCAACATCAAATTCTGAAGCGCGTCGACTTTTGCAGCAACGAAGCGTGCGTGCCAATGGGGAACAGCTGGACGAACACGCGAAGCTGGACAAGTTGGCGCTGCTTCATGGTCGCTGGATGCTTCTGCGCAAGGGCAAAACGGCCTATCATTTGCTCGATTTTGCAGGCTGAGACCCATACCCAGTATGGGGTTTAGGCCAAATCGCCCGCAAACCCATGTGGGCTAAGGGCTGGGTCATTCCACGTGCCCGAGGTCTCCGCAAAGCCAAAAGAAATAAGGGTTTTTCTTTTTAGGGAGGTTGACGCAGGCCATTTACCCCCGCTAGATTTGCACTCCGCCTCATGGGCAGGTTTGTTGCTCAGCAACGAATCGGTACATGTGCGGCGACTAAGTGTTATTACCGGGTAATCGTGCGGTTGAAAAACTGTTCATTAACTCGAGTAACACAAGGTGATTGCTCCTTGAAAACGAAAGAGAAGACTGAACGCCAGTGCGGGCAGTAGGACACGATCCGCAAGGATCGCAGTTTTGCTGTCTGTCAATTCCGGTCGGATGAAAATCCGGCCAAACAAAACATCGTTGAGAAATCAACAAAATCAATTATCAATCAGTAGAGCTACTGATTGGTCAGGAAACGTTGGTGCGGATAAGCCGAAAG
>JBEGVD010000162.1:0-3185 GCA_041178585.1 Actinomycetota bacterium | reverse complement strand
CTGAAAATGGTCGGCCAAGTAATTGCTCCGCAACTTCAACTTGTCCACCAGCAAGTGCACGGCGAATTGCGGTGCTACTTACGGGTTCGGCAACGCCATCTAGACGCGGCACCAATTGCATTGGCACAACAGCAAAGTCGTACTGCTTGCCAAGTTCACGCAACATCGCAACGTTGCCGCCGCGCTTGTAACCAAAGTGGAAGTCTTCGCCAACAACAATTAACTTCGCGCCAAGGGCATCCACCAACACGCGCTTCACAAACGCCGCTGGGTCTTCCTTCGAAGCCGCCTCATCAAAATGCACAATGAACGTGGCATCAATGCCAGTTGCCGCAAGCAACTCAATTTTTTGGTCGCTATCGGTCAGCAATTTCGGTGCCGATTCTGGTCGCACAACCGATGCCGGGTGACGATCGAACGTGACTACAACTCCCTGGCAACCCAGTCGCTCCGCTTCGGTTTGCACATGAGCAATAACCGCACGGTGGCCTTTATGTACGCCGTCGTATGCGCCAATGGTGACGACTGATCGCTGCGCTGGCGCAGACACAGTATCGGTATCACGAAGAATGAGCACGAATAATTACGCTATCGCTTCAGCCAAAACCACTGACGGCTTTGCATTCGGTCCATCTTGTTCATACACCGCAAGCAATGCACCCGCTTCGTCCACAACAGCCCACGGCGCGCTGCCGTCCCACGCCGGCAACGACCTACCGTGACGAACTTTTGCTGCAGTGTCTGCATCGGCAACCACGCGAGTCATTGATCGCAACGCGGTAATCGGTTCAAGCAACTTGGCATCTTCAATGCTCGTGCAATCGGCAAGCACGAAATCGCCAACTGTGGTGCGGCGCAAATTTCGTAGGTGCGCTCCTCCACCAAGCAACGTTCCCAAGTCGGCAGCAAGTGTGCGCACGTATGTACCCGATGAACATTTCACTTCAATGCTGGCAATATTCACGCCGCCTTCAATACGAACGCTATGCACATCAAACAAATACACCGTCACTGGTCGTGGCTTGCGCTCTACTTCTATTCCTTCGCGCGCAAGTTCGTGCAAACGTTTTCCGTCCACTTTCAAAGCCGACACCATGGGCGGCACTTGCATAATCGGGCCGGTAAGTTTCGTCGCAGCCGCGCGCACAACATCAAGCGTCAACTCGCCCATGTCAAACGTTGCGGTCACGGTTCCCGAATCGTCAAGCGTGTTGGTCTCGGTTCCAAACACCACTTCGCATGTATACGTCTTGTCCATGCCACTTAAAAATTGCATCAAGCGAGTGACATAGCCAACTCCCACCACCATCACGCCCGTTGCGTCGGGGTCAAGCGTTCCCGCATGGCCAATGCGTCGCTCGTTCAGTTGTTTGCGCAGCCTGCTCACCACGTCATGACTGGTCATGCCTGCAGGTTTGTCAATGAGTGCCAAACCGTGCACGGTTGGCGGACGGCGTTTCGCCATTGCTACTCCGTGTCGTCGGAAAGATTGCGCGTATGCATTGGGTCGTTGCGCAACACTTCATCAATACGTGCGGCTGCACGAATTGCATCGTCTGGGCGGAATTCCAAAATTGGTGTGCGACGTGCATGAACTTGCGTGGCAATAGCCGACTGCAGTTGTTTGCGGTAATGACTAAACGCAGCCAAAATCTGAGCGTCACCTTCTGGGCCTTGCAGCGAGTCGTAGTACACAATGCCGCGGTTCATTTCAGCGTCAACGTCAATTGCAGTAATGCTGACGAAGGCCAAGCGATCATCATCAATGCGCAGTAGTTCTTCGGCCACCACTTCGCGCACGGTCTCGCTAATGCGGGCTTCGCGTGGGTAGCTGTGCTTGCGGCTATTCGATGAACGCCCGCGTGAACGGCCCTGTGGTCTGCCCATCGTGTTACCTGCACTGCCTTTCCGATCCAAACTCGGCGGTTTTGCCGCTTGGCTCATCTACGATACGGAGGCTATGTCAGCAAAGCGCCCACAGGGTTCAATCAGCGGAAACGACCCCGAATCCAAGATTCCCGCTTTCCGCTACACCTCGGGCTTGGCCAATCAAATTGAGTCGAAATGGCAAGACCATTGGGAGGCAGCGGGCACCTTCGAAGCACCAAACCCCGCTGGCCCGCTTGCGCAACCCGAAAAGGTTGCTGGCCGCGAAAAGCTTTTCGTGCTCGACATGTTTCCGTACCCGTCGGGCGCAGGCCTTCACGTAGGTCACCCACTCGGTTACATCGCAACCGACGTGTTCGCACGTTACAAGCGCATGACTGGTTACAACGTGTTGCATGCGCTTGGCTACGACAGTTTTGGTTTGCCAGCCGAACAACACGCCATCGTGACGGGAATTCATCCGCGCATGAACACCGAGTCGAACATTGCCAACATGCGTCGCCAGTTACGCAGGCTTGGTTTGGGTCACGATGCTCGTCGCAGCGTGAGCACCACCGACGAAGAGTTCTACAAGTGGACGCAATGGATCTTCTTGCAAATTTTCAACTCGTGGTACGACGAATCACAAAATCGTGCGCGACCAATTTCCGAACTTGTTGACGAGTTTGCTTCTGGCAAGCGCGACACGGGCATGGGTGCATGGTCTGGCTTAAGCAAAGTTGAACAACAAGACGCCATCAACAACCATCGCTTGGTGTACTTGTCGAATGCGCCAGTGAACTGGTGCCCAGGTCTTGGAACAATTCTTGCGAACGAAGAAGTAACCGCCGAAGGCCGCAGCGACATTGGCAACTACCCCGTGTTCAAACGCAACATGCGTCAGTGGACAATGCGCATCACAAAATACGCAGACCGTCTGCTGGACGACCTTGACCGACTTGATTGGCCAGATGCAATCAAGTTGATGCAGCGCAACTGGATTGGTCGAAGCGAAGGCGCACGCGTTCGCTTTGGTTCAGCTGCTGGTCCAATTGAAGTGTTCACCACTCGCCCAGACACTTTGTTCGGCGCAACGTTCATGGTGTTGTCTCCAGAGCATCCACTTGTTGATGCATTAACTACGAACGAGCAGCAATCAGCTGTTGCAAAGTATCGCGAAACTGCGGCAGCGCTGCAAGATGCCGATCGCACCGACGACTCGCGCAAGAAGACGGGTGTGTTCATCGGTGCATACGCAACGAACCCAGTAAACGGCGCACAGATTCCTGTGTGGATTGCCGACTACGTATTAATGGGTT
>JBEGVD010000161.1:0-6866 GCA_041178585.1 Actinomycetota bacterium | reverse complement strand
GGCTCATCCGCATCGTCAAACCAATACGGAAAGGAGTCGGCGTCCGCAATCGCGTCTAAAAAACGCTCGTCTTGTTGATACCCACCCATGGGTTTCTCACCACCTAACAAGGACAACAGTAGCAGTGCGGCAAGTATCGTTTCCCGCATGGATCTTGGTATTTCACAACGTACGGCGGCTGTTGCGGCGGCCTCGGCCGGGCTGGGCTTTGCTAGTGCTCAGGCCCTTGCAAACGAGGGCGTACGCGTAGTGATTTGCAGTCGCGATGCTGACCGCGTTGCCGAAGCAGCAAAAAAGATTGGTCATGGATGTGTGGGAATTGTTGGAGATGTTTCCACAACAGATGGCGCACTTGCTTTCATTCGTGAAGCGAAATCAATTCTTGGTGACATCGACATCGTTGTAGCTAACGGTGGCGGACCACCTGCGGGAAATTTTGCATCAACAGACCTCGATCTGTATCCAGCAGCAATTGAACGCAGCATGTTGGCAACAGTGGCCATGTGTAAAGAAGTCATTCCGCGCATGCAAGAGCGCGGCTGGGGTCGCATCGTGGCAATTACGAGCACTGCAGTTCGTCAGCCGTTTGCGAATCTCATTTTGTCCAGTACAGCGCGCGCCGGCCTAACTGCATTTTTGAAAACTGTTGCTACAGAAGTTGCGTCAAGTGGCATCACCGTAAACACGGTGCAGCCCGGCACACACGCCACCGATCGCATTAAGCAGTTGTATGGGTCGATGGAAGGCGCAGCAGAAGGAATACCTGCAGGCGTTGTTGGCGACCCGAAGGATTTCGGAAGCGTTGTTGCGTTTCTGTGCAGTGAGCAAGCCAAATTTGTCACCGGCACTCACTTGCAAATTGATGGTGGCTCGTATCCGGGGTTGATCTAATGCTTCAACATGTTGTTGCGCTGACGTGGAACGAATCAGTTCCAGAAAACTATGCAGAAGTGGTAAACAAGGCTCTACTCGACATGGCGAAAACTATTCCTTCGGTGCGCAGCTACCGCTGTGGTGCCGATTTAGGAGTCAGTTCGCACGCCAATGCCGATTACCTCATCGTTGCCGAGTTCGACGACGTAGCAGGGTGGCAAGAGTATGACCAGAACACACTGCACAATGAAGTTCGACTGAAGTACTTTGCACCTTACGTTGCGTCACGCGCTGCCGCGCAGATCACTTTCTAGCTTTGTATACGTGTTTGTCTTCCCAGCGGGTTGCCAGCACACAGGCAAGCCACACGTAGGCAAAACCGAAAATGATGTCGGCAACGTAGTGTTCGCCGAAGTACACCAAACAGAAAGCCATTGCTGCGGGAAGAACGAGCGCAATCGGCTTCATCCAGATGCGCATTTTGCTCCAGAAAAACACCACGACAAGCAGCGCACATGCGGCATGAAGTGACGGCATAGCTGCAACGGGATTTGCAATTGCAGATCCACGCTCGAACAATTTCGAGACCGTATGCAAACCCATGTCGCTCCAACCACGCGCGGTAATGCGCTTAATTGGCCCAATGAGACCCTCTTTGGAGATCATCCATGGAGGGGCAACGGGAAGTACGGCATACGTTGCAACGGCCAGGAAGAACAAGATGCTGAGTCTGCGTACATAGCGCACCCATTGTTCACGACTGACCCACCACAGCAACACGGCAGTCCCCATAGGCAGGATGAAGTGCGTCATGTACGTGACAGCAAGAGGGTATTCGTACCACGCAAGTGTTGAGGAAATGTTGAGGCGCTCTTGAAGCCACACGCTTGGGTCAACGCCAAAAAACATGATGCGGTCAATGTCGCGCACCAAAGTTTTTTGAACAGGCACACCTAATTGGTCGGCGAGCCCTCGGCTGTATTCGTATGCAAACAACATGGCCGCAAACACCGACCAATCGCGCAACATATTGCGCTGTGCGCGAAGTGGTTTACCTACATTGGCAAAGACAAATGCGCCAAGAATCCACAGTGTGACTGCAACGCGGTCAACAGGTACGCCAAAGTGTTGCGCAGACCACAAAAAAATGGCCACATAGAGGCCAATTGAAATTTGTCGGGTGCGAGAACTATTTAGTTGATTCTTCAAGTGCTCGCCGTACTAGCACCTTGGCCAGGTGAGTGCGGTAATCGCTCGAAGCGTTTAAATCGCTCTGTGGTTCTGCCTCGGCTGCTGCAAGTTCAGCTGCTTCAGCGATAGAGGCACCGCTTGCGAGTGCCGCACTGACGCTGGTTGCCAGAATTGGTGTTGAACCCATGTTGACTAGCGCAACGCCAGAGTCTTTGCCATTTTTCCAAGCAGCAACGCCAACAATTGCCCAGTCCTGTGCGCGACGATTGAACTTCTGAAAGCTCCAACCGCCAGTATTTTTAGGAACACGAATTTCTACCAGCATTTCATCTGGAGCGAGTGCGCTTTCAAGAAAGCCTTTGTAGAAATCTCTTGCCGCAATTTCGCGCTGACCTTTTGGTCCTTGAACAACATACGTTGCACCAAGTGCAAGCGTGGTTGCTGGAAGGTCGCTTGCAGAGTCGGCGTGGGCGAGTGAGCCACCAATAGTTCCACGATGGCGAACCTGTGCGTCGCCGACATGGCTTGCTGCATGAGCAAGTAGAGGTACGTGTTGCTTCACGATGTCAGACTTTTCAACATCCATGTGACGTGTAAGTGCGCCAATGGCAATGTGATTGCCAGCGTCTTTCACGTATGACAAGTCGGTAATTCGGCCGATATCGATAAGCATGGTGGGCTGAGCCAACCGAAGCTTCATCAGTGGAATCAGGCTGTGGCCGCCGGCGAGGAACTTTGCCTCGTCACCATATTCACCGATGAGCGAAATTGCCTCGGCTGCCGATGATGCTCGTTTGAAATCAAATGCTGCTGGTATCACTGTTGTTCCCCTACTTCTTTGCCGATTGAATTGTGCGCCACACAGTTTGTGGAGAAGCAGGCATCGCCATGCTTGTTACCCCAAGGCCGGAGAGCGCGTCAATGATTGCGTTAATTACTGCTGGTGCTGCGCCAATGGTTCCTGCTTCACCAATGCCCTTTACTCCAAGCTGATTCGTGGGTGATGGTGTAATGGTGTGGCCAGTGGTGATGGAGGGTACGTCACTTGCTGCTGGTACGAGGTACTCGGCAAGCGTTGTGGTCTTCAGGTTTCCGTCTTCGTCGTACACGGCCTCTTCGAAAAGTGCTTGTGCAAGACCCTGGATCACTCCACCGTGAACCTGACCTTCAACGATGAGCGGATTGATTTGATTTCCACAGTCGTCAATTGCCACGTACTTGAGCACCTGAACTTTGCCTGTTTCGACATCTACTTCGACGATGCAAACATGGGTACCAAAAGGCCACGAAAAGTTTGGTGGGTCGTACGTGTACTGGGCTTCAAGGTTTGGCTCAAGACCGTCTGGAAGATTATGGGCGGTGAACGCAGCAAAGGCGAGTGCTGCCATTGGCAAGGAACGATCAGGTGAACCCTTCACGCTGAATAAACCATTTGCAAACTCAAGGTCATCTGCAGCGCACTCAAGTTGATGAGCAGCGATCAGACGCGCCTTTTCAATTACCTTGTCACACGCTCCGGCAATTGCAACACCGCCAACGGGAAGTGATCGCGAGCCATAGGTGTCCATGCCAAGTGGTGCAATTGCGGTGTCGCTATGCAACACGTCAATGTCTTCAACTGGGATTCCCAATTTTTCTGAAGCGATCATTGCCCATGAGGTTTCGTGGCCTTGACCATGTGGTGAAGTCCCGGTAACCACCTGCACCTTTGCTGTTGGAAGAACGCGCACCGTTGCGGCTTCCCACCCGCCAGCACCGTAGTTCAACGAGGCAAGTACGCGTGATGGCGCAAGTCCGCACATCTCAAAGTACGAAGCCATTCCGATACCGATTCGCTTCGCAGCACCAGGAACGTTTTGCGTGACCTGCTGTTTGCGAATGCCTGTGTAGTCAGCCATTTGTGTAGCTTTTTCGGCTGCAAGTGCATGGTCTCCAGAGTCGTATGTCAATCCGCTGAAAGCCGTGTACGGGAATTGTTCCTTTTGTATGAAGTTGCGCTTGCGCAATTCATATGGATCAATTTTCATTTCGCGAGCCAGTGCGTCCATGCCGCATTCAATGGCATATGTTGCCTCTGGTCGGCCTGCGCCACGGTATGCATCGGTTGGAGTGAGCGATGTGAACACACCCGTGCAACTGAAGTCATATGCCTGTGGCAAGTTATACACACCTGCATACAAGAACGCTCCAAGCAATGGCACTCCGGGGGTGACCAACTGCAAGTACGCGCCCATGTCAGCAATAATGCGGAATCGAACAGCGGTCAGCTTGCCATCACTGTCTGCGGCAAGTTCAACATGTTGTATCTGTCCACGTCCGTGGATCGTTGCGTGGGCGTTCTCGCTGCGCTCTTCAACCCAACGAACTGGCACATTGTGCTTGCGGGAGAGTGCCAAACACAAGAGTTCTTCTGCATACACGTCGAGCTTTGAACCAAAACCACCGCCGACACTTGGGGCAACGATGCGCAGTTGATGTTCTGGGATACCGAGCGTGAGTGCAGCCATCACTTTGAGAATGTGTGGAACCTGGGTAGAGGAATACATGGTGACATCGCCACCAAATGGTTGTGGCACTGCAGCAATTGCGCGTGGTTCCATGGCCATTGGAATTAAGCGCTGTTGAACGTAACGCTCTTTAACGGTGTAAGCCGCATTCTTGAATGCTTCTTCAACACAGCCAGGAGTTGACTCAATGAGCAATGGCCAGGTGTAACTGGAGTTCGTTCCAAGCTCGTCGTGCAAAATTACTTTGTCACTGAGTGCTTCGTCTAAGTCGACAACCGCTGGAAGCACTTCATACGTGACATCAATAAGGTCAAGTGCATCTCGCGAAATGGTTTCAGTTGTGGCAAGAACGGCCGCAACTCCGTCGCCAACATAGTGAACCTTGCTCACGGCAAGTGGGTAGTGGACCGGGTTCTTCATGTCTGGCGTAACCGGCCATGCGCACGGCATTGGTGCAGCCCACAACGATTGAAGGTCTGCTCCTGTGTACACAGCAACGACACCTGGAAGGGCCTGTGCTTGCGTGGTATCGATCTTGATGATGCGAGCGTGCGCATGTTCAGAGCGTTTAATTGCAAGGTGCAGTGCGCCCGGAATGTTCAGGTCATTGGTGAATTTTCCTTCACCAGTGAGGAGGGCTGGGTCTTCGCGGCGAAGAAGGCGAGTGCCGATCACCGTGTTTGGACGATTGTCTGTCATTGTCATGACGTTCCCCTTTATTTTGCTGCTGCTAATACCGACTTCACAATGTTGTGGTAACCGGTGCATCGGCACAGGTTGCCTTCAAGACCAAGGCGAACATCTTCCTCGGTTGGGTGGGGGTTTTCATTCAGCAAACCAATTGCTGCCATCACCATTCCAGGTGTGCAATAACCGCACTGCAATCCATGGTTTTCCATGAATGCTTGTTGCATTGGATGCATTACGCCGTCTTTGCTCAGTCCTTCGATGGTATTTACTGAACAACCATCAGCTTGAGCGGCAAGGATCGTGCAACTTTTCACGGCTTCTCCGTTGAGGTGCACTGTGCATGCTCCACAACTTGACGTATCGCAACCAATGTTGGTTCCAGTGAGTCCGAGGTTTTCTCGAACATAGTGAACCAACAGTGTTCGTGGTTCAACGTCATGTTGCGTGCTTGTACCGTTTACGGTGATACTGACTTTCATCGAGTCCCCCTAAGTCCTGTGGTTTTGATTTCGCGAAAAATCAAAACTCCCCCAGTAGGCATCATGCCTCATCGAGGGCGGTGTTGTCTAGTGGCGAATTATCGGTCTAGTTTGTTGAGTCCCCGGCGGGCAAAGGTCAGGGTGAGTGAAGCCATGAACGCAATGGCAACAATGCCGCCCCAGGTGTTGTCCCAAGCCATATAACCAACGTTTTGCGGGGAGACAAGGCCCTGTCGGGCAAGGCGCAAAATATTGGTCATTGGATTGATTCCCGCCACATCGTGGAGCCACCCCTGTAAGAGAGGCATGGGCATTTGCGCCGTGGAAAGGTACATGAAGACAAACATGGTGAGCTGCATGATGGCGGCCGCACGCATATCGCCAAACCGGAACGCAAGTCCAAGGCCCCAACCAGCGGCAATAGTTGACACTCCAAGTGCCGCCGCAAACAGTGTTACTACTCCAAGAATTCCCCCAGTGAAGCGTGCACCAAGGAGGATTCCAATTGGAATGACAAAGCCGCACAACATGCAGACGCGGGTCCACGCAGTAAACAACGGCCCAACAATTAATGCGCGACGCGAAACTGGCGACATTCGCAGGCGATCGTAAAAACCTGTTTCAATGTCGCGAATGGTGCTGAACCCAAGCCCAATTCCACTGAAAGCAGCGCCAAAGCAAATACCAAGGGGCATGAACCAATTTGTCGAGCGGTCAGTGGGGAATCCTGGCAACTTGGTAATTGCAAAGTACGTTCCCGAAAAGGCGATCATCGTGAACACCGGCATTGCGAGTGAAGGGAAGAATGCCGAAGGGAGGCGCACGACAGTGCGAAAGCCACGAATCATCAGAGCTTGCGAACTTCGAATGGTGCTCATTGAGCGTTGATCCTGCGACGGAGCTGGGTAAGTGCCAAGGCAACTGCAACAACGCATATGGCCGAGGGGATAAACAACGTTTTGGCAAGTGCCTGCAGATCGAAACCATCAAGCACCAATGTGCGCATGCCTTCAACAAGATGTGAAATGGGGTTGATATCGGCGATTCGCTTGTATGCACCCGTCATTGTTTCCCGAGGGAAGAACGCACTCGAAAAGAACAGCAGTACAAAGAGCAAGGGGAACGC
>JBEGVD010000160.1:0-3539 GCA_041178585.1 Actinomycetota bacterium | reverse complement strand
CTTCAGGACTCATTGAAGGCTTACCAGTTGCACTGCAAGTAAACGGTCGCCATTTCAGCGAACAATTACTGCTTGAGCTTGGACTTGCAATGGAACGTTCACGACCGTGGGCGCTTGTGGCGCCAAACTCACCGATTTAAGCGAGTAATGCGCGCCCAACAATGTCGGTGCAAAACGCAGTGAGAATTGCCAAATACATCAAACCAGTTGCGGCCATTACCGCTGAATAGCTTCGCTCTTTCAATGCTGCGCGCGTAACAAGTGCAAGCACTCCCGTGACTACTGCTGATGCAAGCCAGAACCAACCAAGCACGCCATCCCAACCGTCATCAATGGTTCCATTTAGCACGCTGAACATTCCCGTTGGCAAAAGCAACACCACTACTTCAAGTGGCCACATGTAAATCACCGCTGTAGTTATTTCATTAATCAACTTCCTTGGCATACCTGGTTGTACTAAGTACCAGTGCCCCAGCAACATGGTGTCGCTCACGGCGCCAAGAAACAGCGTTCCAACGACAACTCGCAGTAACGACACAACAACATCGCCGCCACTACCGTCGCTTGCTGCAGAAATTCCGGCAGCAATAATTCCTGGAATACCAAGAATCGGCGCAATCAGATCAAGCTTTGATCGCTTGTTCCGAATAAGTACGAATGCAGCAATGGCAACAGCAACGCTCGATGCCTCACGAACAATGCTGAGTCCGTAGCGATTGCCCAACACCACTGCGATAACCGCAAACGTGCCATAGGTAATGCGCAGCATCATGCCGTAACCAGCGCCGACTTCATTTCGACGCGTGGTGAACCACAAAAAGGCAAGACCACCGACGGCCCATTGCAACATCACTGTTGCCGCTTCTAAACGAATCATGACCTGAAGAAATTAAGCTTCAACGACGATCAAATTGTGGTCTACGGCATTCATCGAGTCTGGGCCATTCACTGTTGCCACAACTATGTCTTCCAAACGCATACCCCATTTACCCGGTATGTAAATACCTGGCTCAACGCTGAATGCATGACCAGCAGCAATTGGCAACGTATTTCCGCTCACCATGTACGGATCTTCGTGGGCTTCCATGCCAATTCCGTGACCTGTGCGATGCACGAAATATTCGCCGTATCCAGCTTTTTCAATTACTGCACGTGACGCGCGGTCAACATCCTCGCAAGCATTTCCAACAACACCTGCTGCAACTCCAGCGGCCTGCGACTCAAAGAGCACTGCGTATGCATCGGCGACATCGCTGGCAATCTGGCCAGTAAACACGCACCTCGTAATGTCGCTGCAATATCCATTCATCGTTCCACCAAAATCGCACAACACGATTTCATTTGCCTGAATTACTCGTGACCCCGCGTGATGGTGTGGGCTTGCAGCATTCTCACCTGCAGCAACAATTGCAAAGTTCACTACATTGTGACCTTCTGCAATCAAGCGCGAGGAGATATCGGCCGAGACTGCGGCTTCAGTACGACCAATAAGTGGAATCTTGCCCGCATGCAATTGTGCAGCAACTCTGTCGGCCGCAGCGCCTGCTGCACGTAGAGCTGCAATTTCACTTGCATCCTTTGACATTCGTAATGCGCCAACCACATCAACCGCACGAGTGAAAGTCACACCTGGAACGTGTGGGAGCAGCTCCACGAGAAAGCGAGCCCACATTTGATCGCCAACCGCAATTCGCTTGGCATCGCCCAACAGTTTCGCAACGATTGCAATTGGGTTGTCTGTTTCATTCCACGGAACAATTGAAAACACTTCTGGTTGTGCAACTACTCGGGGCACTTCAAGCCGCGGTACCACCATGCTCACCTGCCCGCTACGTGGAACCACCAACATGGTGAGACGCTCGAGTGGCATTGCTTCGTACCCCGACAAATACGGCAGGTCATGACCAACCGAGAGCAATGCGGCATCTACTTGTTGCGCACTCATGGCGGCGCGAACTTTTGCTATGCGTTCGATGTAATCGGAAGTGGTCGCAATTGTTGAATTCACAGGCTGTTCCTCCCCACCTTCACCAACTTGCCGTCGTTGTATTCCTCAACGGCAGTGATGATCTCTTGCTTGGTATTCATGACGAATGGACCATAGCGAACCATAGGCTCACCAAGCGGCAAGCCACCCATAATCAGAATTTGCGCAGCAGATGTTGTTGCCTCAACCCGCACCAAACCTGCAGTTCGCTGCATAACCACCATCTCGCCCGAAACACTCGTTGATTCATTCACGCGTGCTTCGCCGTCAAATACGTGAATAAGGGCGGTGTGTCCTTCTTCTGGCAGCCATTCCACAACGTCGCCTACCTCTAACACAGCATGCGCATACGTCATTGGCGACGTGGTCTCAACCGGTCCCTTCGCACCATGCACCACCCCGGCTACCACTCGAATGTGTCCACCCTTTGCCAATTGCACCGTGGCCATTTCCTCTGCTTCATACCCCTGATAGCGAGGATCAATCATTTTCTGCGCGGCAGGTAAGTTCACCCACAACTGAAACCCGTGCATCCGGCCACCGAGTTTCATCATGTCTTCGGTTGGCAACTCGCTATGAATTACTCCGGAGCCTGCAGTCATCCACTGCACTCCACCTTTTTTGATCACCGCTTTTGTGCCTGTTGAGTCTTCGTGAACCATGCTGCCCGACAACATGTATGTCACGGTCTCGAATCCACGATGCGGATGACTTGGCGCACCGACAGCTTTGCCTGGGGCATACTCTGCAGGTCCCATTTCATCAAGCAACAAGAACGGATCGATCTGATCTAGTTGTGCGGTTGGAAACGGACGACGGACGGTGAATCCACCGCCTTCAACCGTGCGCTGCGACTGAATAGTTCCTGCAATTTCGCGAAGTGAAGTTGTTGTCATGTTTGCCTTTATGCGTGAAGTAATGGAGATGAATTTCGGTGAGCGTCTTTTGCGTGATAACTCGAACGAGTGAGCGGACTTGATTCAACATGATTGATGCCAAGACCTTCACCAAACATTTTGTAGTGCTCAAACTCTGCTGGTTCGGCATAGCGCACCACAGGCAAGTGCTGAGCGCTCGGGCGCAGATATTGACCAATGGTCACAATATTTACTCCAACGCTTGCGAGATCAAGCAAAGTTGCCTCCACCTCTTCTCGCGTTTCGCCAAGACCAAGCATCAATCCAGACTTTGTGGTTAACCCTGCTGCGCGGGATCGCGCGAGCACCGAAAGGCTGCGTGCATAACCGGCTGAAGGCCGCACCATGCGCTGCAGTCGTGCAACAGTTTCGATGTTGTGATTCAACACATCTGGACCCTCGTTCAATACTGTGTCCAAAGCATCTGTTCCCTTGGCGTCTGAAATCAATGCTTCAAGTTGTGCGCCTGGGTTTTCATTGCGAATCGCACGAATGGTGTCGGCAACGTGCTGCATGCCACCATCACTTAGGTCGTCTCGAGCCACCATGGTGAGCACGGCAAATTCCAATCCCATTCGTTTCACCGCTTCAGCAACGCGCACTGGCTCATTTGCATCTGGCGCTAGTGGCTTGCG
>JBEGVD010000159.1:0-7896 GCA_041178585.1 Actinomycetota bacterium | reverse complement strand
CGCGAGCAGGGGCTCACTGTCGTTTCTGCAATGCACGACCTCACGCTTGCTGGCATGTACGCCGACCGGTTGGTGCTGATGCATCAGGGTGCTCGAGTGGCAGAGGGTTCGGCGAAAGAAGTGTTGCAGCCAAATATCCTTTCCGAGTTTTATGGCGTTTCTGCGCGTGTGCATCATGAAGATGACGGCACGGTCGTCGTTATTCCTCAGCGCATCAGTACTCGCTAAGCGAACCGCTACCTTTGTCGGTAATGGACGATTTTGGCCGCACGCTCAATATTCATGTTGCGGGGTGTGCAGAGTCGCATCAGCGGCTACTGCAATCACTTGATTCATTGACCGACGATCAGTGCCGTGAGCCATCGGCGCTTCCGGGGTGGACACGAGGTCATGTGCTTTCACACTTGGCTCGTAACGCAGAAAGCCATGTGCATGTTTTGCAGTGTGCGGCACGAGGAGAAGTGGGCGAGCAATATGTTGGCGGTGCGAAAGCCCGCAAAGAGGGAATTGAGTCTCACGCGCACGATTCAGCAGAGTCATTGGTTAGTGCTGTTCGCAAAAGTATTTACGCACTTGAAGGGCAGTGGGCTGCAACCAATAGTGAAGGTTGGCAAGGACACGGAGTGAATAGTGCAGGCGCATCCATAGCCATGAGCGACATCGTGTTCTTGAGGTGGCGAGAAGTTGAAGTGCATCACGCCGACTTAGCGCTTGATTTCACGTTTGCAAATTGGAATTCCACCTACGTTCGAATGGAACTTGATCGGCAAGTGATGATGTGGCGGGCAAGTAAGCCAATGGGACTCACTCCAGTACCTGCACGAGCGTTACAGCTTTCACCCAATGAACGACTCGCGTGGTTTTTAGGCAGAACCGAGGTCGAAGGTTTGCCAAAGGTGCCCTCTTACTAGTATTTCGGTGTGAACCGGCGCGCAAAAAGCACATGGCTTATTGCGTTGTTTGCAGTCTGTTTCTCAGTATTTCTCCCTGCAGGATCAGCAAGCGCACATGCCGGTCTCGAGGACAGTCACCCAAAGCCAAGTTCGTGGTTGGCTACGTCTCCCACCGAAGTGGTGCTGCATTTTGATGAGTCCGTTGGAGTGGTGTTTGCCCGAATCACGATTCTTGATCAAGACGGCAAGGAGGTGTTTGAAACACGACCCACCCGTGATGCAAACGACTACACCACTGTTCGCGCAAATATCGACAAACTTGGCGATGGCACCTGGGTAGTGGTGTGGCGGGTTGCTTCCTCCGACTCTCACCCTGTACAAGGGTCGTTTGCATTTTCAATTGGAACAAACGTTTCCGACGTAACGAGCATTCTGAATAACGATGCCGAACAGAGGCATGGCCTGAATAATTTGTTCAACTTCATTCGCTTTGTCATGTTCGCCGGAATCTTGGCTCTTATAGGCGGGGTTGGCCTGGTGGCGTTTGGTGCTCAAAAGTCGCCTTCAATTCGTACGCGAATGAGCTTGTGGGGAGCGTGGACGTTTGCGATTGTTGCAAGTATTCAGGCGTTGTTTGCTTATGGACCACACGCCTCTGGGGTGAAGGTATACAGCGTTACTGATCTTTCATTGCTGAGCGACACCATGACAACAACGTTTGGTCAAGCGACATTGATCAGAATTGCTTTGCTCTTGGGATTCTCGTTGTTACTCATAACAATTGCTCATCGAGACAAGCGACTGTGGAGGGTGATTGCAATTGGTACCGCTGTGGCGATCGCTGCAACGTTCTCTGCAGTTGGTCATCCCAGCGGAGAGTCACTAGTTGCACTCAGTCTCACGCTCGACGTAGTCCACTTGCTTTCCGTGTCTCTGTGGATAGGCGCGCTATTCCTCATCACCATCGATCGCAAGTTTTGGCTGAGGTCAACACAGTCCATGCTTTGGTTCTCACGCACCGCAGGGTATTCAGTTGCAGTGATTGCAGTTACAGGAATTGCCCAGACGCTGTTACTCATGGATGGATTACGAAATGTTTTCGTCCTTGAATACGGCCAAAAATTGGCAGTCAAAGTTGCGCTCGTGGTAGTGCTCGTTGCAATTGGGGCTCTCTCGCGTTCAGCACTACGTAGGAGTGGGCCAGCAAAATTACACCAGTCGGTGGTGGTGGAATCTCTGATTGCGCTAATTGTGGTGGGTATCACCGCGCTGATTGTGGCGCTTCCTCCACGTGAGCAGGCATCGAATGCACCAGTTCAGTTTTCGCTGAAGCAGTCCGATCTCAGTGCAGAAATTACGGTTACACCAGCTCGAGTGGGGTCAGCAGAAATACATGTGGCTATTGATTCGTTGGTGGGTTCATTCGCCCAAATGACTTCGGTTTCTGCACGAATGTCATTGCCAAGCGAGAGCATTCCAAATGGACCAATAGATTTGGTCCGAACAACCCCAAATCACTACACGGCAGTGGTGAACTTTCCGTTTTCTGGTTTGTGGAATATTGAAATTCTGGTGAAACCAGATCCGACTCGAACGGTGTTGTTTACAACAGACGTCAAGGTTGGCGAGTAGCCACTTTCATTACTAAGTGGTGGCCCATGCCTGTTGCTTCGTCAACAAACTGTTCGCCAAAAACTTCAAATCCATTATTCGTGTAAAACTTGAGAGCGCTGTCACGTGCTCGCGCCCAGATGTAATGCGCATCGAGTTCTTCAGCGTGGCGAACCCCAGCGCTAAGCAATTCGGCACCAATTCCACTTCCTTGCAAACGTTTGGCTACAGCCATGCCCTTCAATTGAATTGCGGGAAGAGTTTCATCTAATGGCCACGCCTGAGGAATCCACGAGGAACATGCAATTAGTTCTGTGCCTTCGTGGATTCCAAGATGAACGCACCCGGGGTAATCGTCTTGTTTGTAAGTCGGATCTTGCGACGGGGTTCCATCGCGAAGCACTGCCATTCGCAAAGGTAGAAGTTCTTCAGTCGAAACACGAACCACTCTGCTTGGGCGGTGTAACGAACGAATATCAACGATGCGGTCGGCGAACTGGCTTGCCTCATTGCGGTCGTGGGTTACGTGAACAACAGTGGTGTTGCGCTGGGCAAGCAAAGTGGAGAGATCGCGCAATAAGCGATCATGCAATTCGACATCAAGGCCACTTAGGGGCTCATCGAGAAGCAGAACTTTTGGGTTTGCGGCCAAAGATCGAGCAACTGCAACACGCTTAGCTTCGCCACCGGAAATGACAGTCACATCGCGATTGGCCAAACCTTCAAGACCAACGAGGGTGAGCAGTTCATTCACGCGCATTGATTGTTCGTGTTTGCTTATGCCCCGTAGCGCGTAAGCAATGTTTTGACCAACAGTGAGGTGCGGGAAGAGTTGGTTGTCTTGAAACACCAAACCAATGCCTCGTTTATGAGTTGGTAAGTGCGTGACGTCGGTTCCATCAACACTCACTGATCCCGATTCGGCTCGCTCAATTCCGGCGATCACGCGAAGCAGCGTGGTCTTTCCTTCTCCGCTTGGGCCTACGAGCGACACCACTTCTCCGGTGCCAACTTCAAGGCATACGCCATCAAGAATCACTTCGTTTGCATAGTGAATAGTGAGGTCTTGAATCTTGAGCATTAATGAGTTTTCGTTCGTGTGGCGCGCACAGTTTCTGCGATGTATACGGCACCAATGCTAAACACGAAAAACAGCGTTGAGAGCGCGAATGCTTTGGCGTGTTGAGTATCGCCAGGGCGAGAAAGCAAGCGAGCGATTGAAACGGGGAGTGTTTCATAGGTTTGTCGGGTGAGAAAACTGGTAGCACCAAATTCACCAAGTGAAACTGCGGCGGAAAGCGCACATGCAGTAGCCAAGCAGCGGCGCAACAGCGGCAAATCGATCCTCATCCACTGGTCTTTTGCTCCTGAACCAAGCGTTGCCGCTGCATCGCGAAGGTCTTGAGGAATTGCTTGCGCAACGGGCAACACCGTGCGAACAACTAAGGGAATAGCAATGAGAGAGTGCGCAACGGGAGTGATCCACCAGGTGGAGCGAAACTCAAACGGGATCTGATCAAAGGTAATCAGAATTCCAAGACCAACCGTGACCGCCGAAATCATGAGTGGGAGAGAAGTGATGGTTTCCAAAAGCCGGGATGATGTGGTTTTGTATGCGATTGCAAGAGCAATCATGGTTCCCAGCGTGGTGGCAATGATTGAGGCGGTGATCGCAAAACGTGCGCTTACCGCAAGTGAACGCATGGTGTCGCTGGACAAAACTTGGGACCAGCCAGAGGTCGACTTCCAAGTGACTGCAAGTAATGGCAGCAATGCTAGGAATCCAGCCACTGCAGCAATGCCAGCGACCGCAACTTTTTGCCCAGACCCGGTCGGCTTTGGTGCCTGAATGTTGACGGTGAGCGGTGATGTGTGATGACGGCCAAACTTCGTCATGGCATACAGAACGCCAATCAGAAAAATCGCTTGGATAATGCCAACGGCAATTGCTCCGTTTAAGTCGCCAAGCTGAACTGATCGAACATAGATCTCGGTTTCAAGTGTTGAGTACGCAGGTCCACCCAGTATTCGAACGGCACCAAATGATGTGAAACAGAACAGCGCTACTGCTGTGCTGGCGAAACCGAGTGCTGGTCGAACAAGAGGAAATGTAATGGTGCGAAAGGTGCGCGCAGTAGAAGCACCAAGCGTGTGCGCGGCATGTATGAGTTCTGGATCAATCTGCGACCAACGCGGCATTACGAGACGAACGACAACCGCCACATTGAAAAAGATATGCGCGGCAATGATGGCCGATGCGGTGTAGTGCATGCGGTCGGGGAGCAGTGCGAACAATGCAGTACCAACGACAACAGTGGGTAGAAGGAATGGTGCTGTGATAAGCGCGAGCAAGAGACGTTTTCCGAAAAATGAAAATCGCGCAAGTATGAACGTGACGGGAAGAGCGCATGCAACGGTGAGAACAGTGCTGAGTGTGGTTTGCCACAGGGTAAACCATGCGACTTTTCTAAAGCCATTGTTTGCAATGATGTCTGCGAATGCATCGACACTCGCGCCACGTTGAACAATCACCGCTGTCGGGATTGCCAAGAAAACCAACAAAAACAGGGCTGGAGCAACGACTAACCACCGCGTGCTCTTGGGGTACGGCGATGGGGTCATGTAAATGAATTACTTGAAGACGATGGTTGACCACTCGTCAAGCCACGCGGCGCGGTTCTCTGCGATCACGTTGTATTCAATGGTGAGCGCACGCTCTGGGCGTGAGATGTAGCGAGTGAACGATTCTGGGACAACTGCATCCGCGTGTACAGGAAATACAAACTGCGTGAGCGGGAGATCGCTTTGAAACGTTGTACCAGTGAGGTAGTCAATAAGCAGTTGTGCTTCTGCTTTGTGTTTGGTTCCGCGAAGAATTCCTGCGTATTCAATTTGCTCAAAGCAAGTCAGTGGAGCAACTCCGGTTGGAGCAACATCGGTTGGAGGGTCTGCAAACAGCACCTCAGCAGCAGGGCTGCTGCTGTAGCTGACCACAATTGGTCGGTCGCCTTTACCTGACGACCCTGAAAACTCTGTGCTGTATGCCTGCGTCCAGCCGTCTACAACCAGCACGCCATTTTCGCGTAACGATTTCCAGTAGTCCTGCCATCCATCTTCACCAAATTCGGCAACCGTGGCAAGAAAGAAAGCAAGGCCAGGTGAAGAAGTAATTGCGCTAGGCACAACAAGCAAATTTGCGTACGTACTGCTGACGAGAGCTTCAAGTGACATTGGTGGCGCGATGTTGTTGTCTGTAAACCACGCGATGTCGTAGTTGATACATACGTCTCCGGTATCAACCGGGGTAACTTCATGGCCTGGAATGTTACGCATGAGCGATTCGTTCATGAACGCAAGATTTGGGGTTTGATACGACTCAAACATGTCGGCATCAAGTGCGCGTGAAAGCAGTGTGTTGTCTACTCCCCACAACACGTCTCCCTCGGGGTTGCCAGCAGTCAGTGCGGCTTTAGAAACGAGTTCGCCAGCATCGCCACTTCGAACCACGTTCACCGTTATTCCAGTTTCGGCAGTGAAGGCATCGAAGATGCTCTCGCTAGGAGTGAACGAGTCGTGTGCAAGCAGTGTCAGCGTTACTGGTCCATCACTACTTGACGAACCTTCATCAGAACTTCCCGAACACGCTGTGAACAACAGCATGCTGAGTGTGACTGCGACAATTTTCTTCATGGGGGTACTTCTTTCAGTTGCTAAGGGCACTTGACTGAACGACAAAAAGTGATCCAACCTGTACTGAAATTGTGGCAGTTTCGTGCACCATTTGGTTGCTCACCCCTCGGGATGAGTGTGGGGCAAGCGTTTCGTTGGCGAGGGCCCATTTCAATCCTGAAGTAGTGATTCCCTCAGCAGGCCCACCAGCGGCAATGAGTCCAACATTTGAACCCAGTTTTCCAGTGATGGTTACCGATGCTGGACCATGAATCAGATGCAGAACCGAGTTGTCCCACATGGCTTCAATGGCGCAGTGACGAAGGCTTGGATTTTGTAGTACCGCAAAAACGCCAAGTTCGTGGTCAAGCCGTCCACCACCTTTTGTAATCAACACGATCTTGTCGGCACCCATTTCCGCAGCTTTCAACAATGCAAGCTCGGCATCTGTTGAGTCTTTGTCACGTGGCAATTGAGTGACCGTGGTGCCGTTTGCTTCCACAGCGGCGAGAACAGCTTTGTCTACCGAGTCCATGTCGCCAATAACGACGTTCACCTTGAGGCCAAGATCAATTGCACCGTGAAGTCCGGAGTCAGCGGCGATGACAAGTTGATGTGCAGGAATGTGTGGCTTAATTGCTCGCGTTGGGGGATTTCCGCCCAACACGACGATCGCGGTCTTGCCTTCGCTCTGCACGTGTAAAGGATGCCACAGTTGGGCACTCCTAACCCTCATGACGGTAGCCTTTTTCCCGTGAGCCCTTTTGCTAGCACCACATCAGAGATCGACAAGACCGACACCATTGTTTCCATCACGCCAGAAGCGCATGTGAAGTTGCTTGAGCTTCGCGATGCAGAGGCTGAAGGTGCACAACTTGGTTTGCGTCTAGAAATCTTGTCTGAGCCAGGCGAAGATTTCCGTTACGACCTGTCGTTCGATTTTTTCACCAAGGCAGCATTTAGCGATGAAGTGCGCACGATTGATGGCCTGAAGATCATTGTTCCCGCAAAAGACTTAGACGCGTTTCAAGGCGCAACGATTGATCATTCAGAAACACAGGGCTTGCTCATTCGCAATCCCAATAAGCCAAAGGCTCCGCAGATTGAGGGCTTGGTTCGCGACGATGCAATGTCGGCAGAAATTGAAACCATCGTGACGACAGAAGTCAACCCGATGCTTGCTGCGCACGGCGGGTTCGTTACGTTTGCCGGTCACGACACTGAAGGAACCGCGTACTTCACCATGGGCGGTGGATGTCACGGTTGCTCGATGAGTCGTCAAACCATGCTCGAAGGCGTGCAATCAATGGTGTCGGCAAAAGTGCCAACGATTACCAAGGTTCGCGACCTCACCGATCACTCAACTGGCGAGAACCCGTTCTTTAAATAAATTCGGTTGACTCGCGAACAGCGGTAAAAATCGGGTTGAGTGCAGCGAACACATCGCCAGCGTCAATCAGTTTTTGGTGATCACCAGTAAACACGATCAAGCCTTTAATAAATGCTTCCTGCGCATTGATCTGCTCGGTAGCAATTCCAACTGCCGTTTCATACGTTTCGGTAAATCGCACGTCTTCGGATGGTGCCGCACCAGACGCGAATGAAACAACTCCATCACGAACTTGCAGGTGATAGGTGACATCTCCAAATGGAGTTCCCGTGACTACTTGAGTGAGTCCAACGGTGTGCTGAGAAGCAAGTGTCGAAAGTGTGGAGTCTGCGC
>JBEGVD010000158.1:0-13022 GCA_041178585.1 Actinomycetota bacterium | reverse complement strand
ATCGCACTTGATGGTCGCGCCGGTACCGGAAAAACATTGCTGGCCATTGCATCGGGTCTTGAACAAGTTGTTGAGCAGCGACGGTATGAGCGCCTCGCGGTGTATCGCCCACTCGTTCCTGTTGGTCGCGCTGACGTCGGCTTCTTACCTGGTGACCTAGATGAAAAACTTGATCCGTGGATGTCGGCAATTCACGACGCCATTGTTGCGCTCACCGATCAACGTTCCAGTCGTGACGCGCGCGGGCTTATTGATGAGCTCACCGATCGTGGTCAACTCACACTTGAGTCGGTCACGTTCTTGCGCGGTCGTTCACTGCAGCAACAATTTGTAGTAGTTGACGAAGCTCAGAACCTAGAGCCCACCACATTGAAGACCATCCTCACCCGCATTGGCGAGGGCACCAAGGTCGTGTTCACCGGTGACACCAGCCAGATCGACGCCCCATATATGGGCGAGTCAAACAATGCCCTGGCCGTGCTGATCCATGCCTTTTCTGGGCAGCGCTGCTTTGGGCACATCACACTTGCAGCCTGCGAGCGCAGCGCTGTGGCCAGCCTGGCCGCCGAACTGCTGTAACCCCGCCCAATAGGCCCTCAGGGCCTTTTTGGCGTGTGACCAACGACTAACCCAAATTCCAATATCCGAGCCCTAGCGTATGGTTAGTATTTAGTACTAAATAGAACCCACCGTGAAAGGCACCCGTCATGTCACTTAAGGAATCTTCAATAACCGAGTCATATCTCTCCGACTTAGTAGACCCGATCGCGCCTATTGGCTCGCTGATCGACTGGACTCAATTTGCCAACTGCAAAGGCAAAACCAAACTGTTCTTCGCCCCAAAAGCGGAACGCCCTCAAGCGCGCGAGCGACGCGAAGCAAAAGCAAAATCGTTGTGCGCAGGCTGCAGTGTTCAAGTGCCGTGCAAAGAATTCGCACGCAACAATCACGAGTACGGACTTTGGGGCGGCGAGAACGAAGAAGAGCGTCACATCGCTGGTTACACCATGGCTGCACCAATTGGAGTTCGCAGCCGCGCACTGAAGTCGGCATAACCCCCTATCGCTCATGCATCTGCATGAGCCTGCCAAACTGAGTGCATGGCAACTGCAACAGACAGCATTACTGATCCAGGCGAATACGTCACTCGGTTCATTGAAAACATTGAACAGAGTCACTTCTCGGCCGCAATGGAAATGGTGTCTGAGGACTGCGAATACGACAACGTGCCCATCACCAAGGTGTTTGGACGCGAAGCAATGATCCAGATCCTCTCCGACTTTCTTGCCGCCGCGACCAAAGTCGAATGGCTTATTCACCACCAGGTATCAAATGGAGATATGGAACATGGTGTGGTGATGAACGAGCGCACCGATCGCTTTGAAATGGATGGGCGCTGGATCGAACTTGATATTGCTGGTCTATTCGTGGTGAGTAACGGCAAAATTGCCCTGTGGCGCGACTACTTTGACCGAGAGTCCTTCACCAAGGCACTCGCCTCTAAATAGAACACCCTTCGCTTACTGTGCCGAACATGAGCGAATCATTAGCAAATGTTCGGTTCGCAGTTGTTGATACTGAGACCACCGGCCTATCCCCCGCCACCTGTTCAGTGCTGCAACTCGGCATCGTTGTGGTGCGCGGCGACGGCACCATCGAAAGTCAATTCTCTACATACATCAAACGTCACTTTTGGAAGCCGGGCAGACTTGGCGCGCATCACATCCACGGCATTACGCGCCGAAAACTTCGCAAGGGTGTCACGATCCATGAAGCCCTCGACCGCTTGTCAACTGAACTGAAAACTGCAACCTTTGTTGCACACAACGCCAAGTTCGACCTTGGTTTTCTGCGGGCCGAAGCACAACGCTGTGGACATCAACTTGTCATCCAAGATCCCATCTGCACACTCACTCTGTCACGATCACTCGACCCGAATAAAGCGCATCCACATAACTTGCGTCAACTCGCTATTCGTTACGGAATCACCGACGTTCCAAATCACGATGCTCTTGCGGATGCAATTGTCACTGCACGTCTGCTGCCACTTTTGCTCGCTAAAGCCAATATCACCGATGCCGGTCAATTGGTCGGCATAGCGGTCAAATAGCTCAGTTGTAGCGCTTCAGTACTGCTTGCGCAGTGTGTTTACCCAAGTCCACCCATTTGGCTGGCTCAAGCACATCAATCGAGTCGCCTCCGCGTAACAACAACCGACCAAGCCATTGCTGCGAGCCAACCGCTAACTCAATTCTTACGCTGCCATCGCTTTGCGGTTCGCGTGAGATGTACGGGTACGTCTCAACCAAACGCAATGCCGCAGGGCGAACAAGCAACGTTGCCGTCTCCATATCTGTTCCAAAGAAATCAACTTCGTCTTCAACTCCTTCAATAATTGGGTTTGAAGTTTTGCCAGTTGGTGTGAACTGTTTGATGCGGTCAATACGGAAGTTGCGAACTTCACCAGACTGATCGTCGTCTGCGCGCACGTACCAATGACCCATTTGTTCGAATACTGCGCGCGGGAAAATAGTGCGCGAAGAATGTGCTCCAGAGATCGGCGAGAAGTAATCAATCGCCACGAATTGCCCATTTGCAACAGCGTGTTGTGCTTCTGGCAAGTACTGCACTGCCCTGACATCAACTTCGACCACATCACCTTTTGGCAGCAGTGGTTTCAACTTTTTGAGTGCCGAGGCAAGCGGCCCCTTCTTGTCTGCACCTGGCATAGACAATGCCGCGCTGCCCATTGCCTGCAGAGCGAACAGCTCAGCAGAATTCAATTGCAATGGTCGCGAAAACATCAGTGGAACTTCGGCAACCACTTCGCCTTCGTCTACAAACACATCGATCAATGCATCTGGCGTGTAGGGAGGCACTCCGCACATTGCAGCCATCATCAAATCGTTCATCAATTCTTTTTCACTTAACTTGAACTGCTTGGCCATGTCAGAAAGCTTCACGCGCTTGCGGCTAATGAGCCACGGCAACATGACGAGCAAGCCCTCCACGCGTTCAGCAGCACCTCGTGGTCCACGACGGGATTTACGGATTGCCATTAACGACCGCCTGCTTGCTCGGTAAGCCATGTAACGACTTGCTTGCGAACGCGTGGTGGTCCGATGACCGTTGCGTGATCGACCATGGCAAACAGCCACACGCGAAACGCGGTGAGATTCGCACATGGAATAGCAAATTCCACGCCGCCATCAGCATGTTCTTTGATTACTGCTTGATTGCCAAATTGCGTGCGCACACCGCCCGCCAAACTTGCATCCACCAACACGGTTGCCACTGCATCATCGCCGTAGCCCTCTGCAAGCAATTCGGCTTCAGTCGGCACTGCCTTCTGCAAGTCAAAATCTTTCGGCCGGCTAAACGAACCGCGATCACCTACAGAAATGTCGCCTTCAATTCGATCGACGCGAAACGTACGGCGATCGGCACGCAACTGATCGAAGCCAACGAGATACCAAAATCCTGCGCGGGCCAACAATCCGTACGGATCCACACTGCGCATTTCGCCCTTGTAAGAGAACTTCAGCGTGCGGTGCTCTACCACTCCATCGGCGAGTGTGGCCATCAACTCGTCGTCCAACTGAATGTTCAAACTGGTTGATTGTGCATTAAGCGCGCGTTCGCCGCCTAGCTTCCACAATGCTTCATCACCGTGGCTTGCACCTACACGAACGGTTGCCATGGCAAACTGCAAAGCTGAACGCTCTTCGTCGGTGAGACCCAAATCACCGAGTTCAAAATTCTTGCGATCCACTCGGTATGCGCCTTCGCCGGCCTGATCTCCGCCAAGCGTGATGAGTTCAATTGGAATACCGAGCGCGCGAAGATCGCCTTTGTCGCGCTCAAACGCTGCTCGAGCAGCAGTGTCTGATTCTGGGTATTGACCAACAAGCTCTTGGCGAATCTGTTTGAGCGTGAGTGGCTTGGTGCGTTGCACGAGCAGTGCAAGCAGGTTGATCATGCGCTCTGCTTGTGAATACTTCTCCGCCACAGCGCACAGACTAGGTGTTTGAACGGTGCGTTTTGTACCACTGCACCAATCTTGCCGTCGAGGCGTCGGCTCCGCCCGATTGGTTTGGTGCGGAAATCTGCGCAGAGACTTCGTTGGCCAACTTCTTGCCCAATTCAACGCCCCACTGATCAAAACTGTTGATACCAAACACACAACCCTGAACAAACACTGAATGCTCATATAGGGCAATGAGTGCCCCAAGCGTGCGCGGAGAGAGCGACGACAGCATCAGCGTGGTGCTCGGCCGGTTGCCGGGCAGCGTGCGATGCGGATCTGTTACATTTCCAAACGCCAACGCTTGAGTCTGTGCAAATAAGTTGGCCACGAGTGCATCGTGGGCCTCAACATCGCGTGTTGGTGTTGCTGCTACACCAATGAAGTCTGCTGGAACGACTGACGTGCCTTGATGCAATAACTGCATGTACGCATGTTGGGCGTTCGTGCCAACACCACCCCAAACGATAGGAGAAGTGGACATCGAAACTGGATCGCCATCTGTAGTTACACGCTTGCCGTTGCTTTCCATTTCAAGTTGCTGCACATACGAGGCAAACGACTTCAACGCGGTTGAATACGCAATCATCGCCCGAGTTTCGCGCCCGAGGATCGAGCGATTCCACACATTCAGCAAGCCCATCAGCACAGGTGCATTGCGGCGCAATGGAGTAGTCATGAAGTGTTCATCCATTGAGCGCATTCCCGAAAGCATGCTGTTATAGGCGTTAGACCCGAAGGCGATCACATTCACCAGATTCACTGCAGACGAAATTGAATATCGACCACCTACCCACGACCACATTGGAAATAAGTAATCAGCGGCCAAACCGGCACTCACAGCCTTATCAGGGAATACCGACACCACTGCAAAATGTTTTGACACGTTCTTCGCGCCGACCGCATCCGAAATCCACTGCGCAATGATGCGACCATTACTCAAGGTTTCTGCAGTACTAGACGACTTTGAGCACAGCACCACCAGCGTGGTTTCAGGATCGCAATCCCGCAACACACTGCGCACTTCGGTTGGATCAATATTGGAAACAAAACGCGCACTCACTGCAGGAGCGCTTACTGATGACAACGCTTCATGAACCAACGTTGGACCAAGGTCGCTTCCACCAATGCCAACATTGATCACGCTTTGAAATTTCTTACCTGTTGAACCGGTAATGCGACCGGCTCGAACCGACTCGGCGAATTCATTGACAAGAGCTCGAACGCGCAGAACTTCTTCCATCACGTCAACGCCATTTACGTTGACTGAAGTTTCCAACGGCCCCCGAAGGGCTGTATGCAACGCCGGCTGTTGCTCAGTGCCATTAATGGCGACACCTTCAAACATGTCATTTCGCTTTTGCTCAACACCTGCCTGTTCGGCCACCGCAACCAAACATTGCACACCATGTTCATCGACGTTTTGCTTTGAAAAATCAACAAGCATGGTGTCTTCGCCAACCAACACCTCCACACTCAGGGTTTCAGCGCGCGTTGAATCCTGGGCAAATAGGTCTTTCAGCGTTGTCTGCGAAATTGTGGCTGCACTCTTCAGCGCTGCGGACCATGCGGGAGTTGTGGTGATATCCACTCGTTACAGGCTACCTGCGGGACTAGCGTGAACGAATCATGACGAAGCCTGTTGTCAAGCCAGAAACTTCGCAGGCGGCAATTGCTCTCTCCCTTTCGGTGTATTTCATCTGGGGTGCACTCACGTTGTACTGGAAAGAGTTACACGGTTTCGATCCATTCGAACTGATTGGCTGGCGAGTTACTTCTTCAGTAGTGGTGCTTACTGTGGTCATGCTCGCCACCAGACGTTTGGTCCCACTCTTGCGCTCGCTGCGCAACCCGCAACTGTTGCTTCGTATTGCGCTTGCAAGCGTGCTCCTAACTATCAATTGGGCAACGTACGTGTGGGCAGTGGTGAACGACCACGTCATTGAAACCGCACTTGGTTATTTCATTGCACCAATTCTCACCATCGTCGTTGGTGTTTTCGTGTTGCATGAAAAACTGCGTGGAATTCAGCGTGTAGCGGTTTCTTTTGCAGTTGGCGGCATAGCTGTGCTCACCATTGCGTATGGACGTGTGCCATGGATTGCGCTGATCATTGCAACATCATGGACGTTCTATGCCTACCTGAAAAAGAAAGTTCCACTCGCCCCACTCGAAAGCCTTACCGCAGAAGTGATAGTGCTTGCCGTTCCTGCATTCATCTTTCTATGCGCAACGTGGAACAACAGTGACAGTGTTCAGAACACTGCTAACTCGGTGGAATGGATCTTTGTTGCATTCACTGGTGTGATCACTGCAGTGCCATTGCTGATGTTTGCCAGTGCTTCTCAGCGCACGCCGCTCACCATCCTTGGACCAATGCAATACATCGTGCCCACGATGAATTTCTTAATCGGTTGGCTAATGTTCAACGAGGCTCTCACCTCGTCAAAGATTGCGGGATTCTCCCTGATCTGGGTATGCCTTGCGCTTGTGTTGACAGATTTGTTCAGGACACAGCGGCAGCAACAAACCGCTTTAAGCCATCAATAACTGCATCTTCACGCTCTCGGTCATTGATGACGTAAGCAAACCGCGCCAAGCCTGAAATCATTACATCGAATAGATCTTGCAGTGTTCGAGCCGACATTTCAGATCCAACTTCTCCGCGAGCAACAGCGTTTTCGCAGAGTTGCTGAAAAAACACTGCCCAATCTTTACGGAGGGGGCGAATCGCATCAGACAGTTCTGGATGGCGACGCGATTCAGCAGAAACTCCAACAACAAATCCAAGTAGCGATGGATCGTTTTTACTTACTTCAGTCAGCGCATCGATGATTGCCGAAAACTTGTCAACAAGGGAGTCACAGGGTGCGGCTGCCGCAACTACGGCTTCGGTCACCATGTTTTGCACCTGTTCGAAAGCTGCCGCATACATGTCAAGCTTTGAAGGAAAGTAGTGGTAAATCGCACCGGTTGTAATTCCCGCGGCGGCGGCAACCGTGCGATTGGTCGTTGCGTCGTAACCAATGGTTGCAAATGATGCACGTGCTTCATGAATGAGGCGTTCGCGTGTTTCTCCAGCATCCGTTGAGCACGGACGGCCCAGCTTTTTTGTTGGCGCAAGAAGCTTCATAAAATTAGGCTAATTCGGGCATCACGCACTAGGCGAAGCGGCGGAGCAAATTTGCTAATTCCACAGGGCGGTCGCCCTGCACGCTGTGGCCCGCACCATCAACCACCACTACCTCTGCCTGTGTGCATCGTTTTTGCAATTCAGCTATGTCTTCGTCATCCACCACAGGAGACACTCCTCCACGAACCATGAGCAATGGTTTGCTCCACGACGAGATCATGTCCCACATCGGTGATCGCGGGGCTTCGTGACCGGGAGCAGAACCCGAAGTTTCGGTTTGCCCGCGCCGGTCATAACGCCATTGCCACGAACCATCTTCAATCTGCTTGGCGTTATGCAATATTCCTCGGCGCAAACTTGCTTCACTGCGCGTTGGATTATGTTCCTTGGTTCGGGCAAACAATTCATCAAAACTTGCAAAACTTTGTGGTCCATTAATGAAGTCGAGCACTGCCTTCGCCTTCTTGCTCGTCACTCCCGGGGTGATGTCTACGAGCACAAGATGCGGTACGAGTTCTGGATGTGCGTGTGCAAGCGCAAGACAGGTCAATCCGCCCAGCGACATACCAACGATGGCAACTGCATGTTTGGCGTGCGCATTCATTACCTGCGCAATGTCTTCCGCCATTCCTTGCGGACTGTACGTCGCATCCTCACGCCACGACGAATGTCCATGACCGGGCAGGTCAACAGCAATCAAAGGAATGTTCAACGCCAATGCAACGGTGTCCCACGTGTGAGCGTTTTGGCCGCTGCCGTGCACCAATACCAAACGTGGTTCTTCGGTTCCCCATTTCAATGCACTCAACACTCGACCATCGCTCAGCGTTATATTCACGCGAGCAACTGGTGGCATAGGTGACACTGTTAGTGAATACTCGGAAATGTTTTCAGCAAACAGAGAAAACTCGTTGTATTGAATGCGATCCATGTGCTGAACCTTATTCCAGTGAACGTTCCAACTAACTAGGGAACGACAGTGGTCGTAGCGCCAGGTTTTGGCGCGATGGTTGACGAAGTCGTGGTGGTGTAGTTCGGGTCTGGTTTGTCGAACGGTGGAACTGGAGATCCGTATTCTTCTGGTTCTTTAATGCCATCAAATACGTACACACGATCGCCGTATGTAACCAGTGCCGGGAAGTAGCGAGCAACCGACATTGGAATTCGCACGCAACCGTGTGAATCGGGTTTGAGCGGAACCAGAATTGCGCCGTGAACCGCAATGCCATAGTTGAAGTACACAGGGTTGTACATACTGCCCAGTTTTGATTCGCGCATTCCCGTGTGTCGGTTATAAAAGTAGAAAATTCCTGGCGGGGTTATTGCGTCGCCACAAATTCCTTGCTTAATTTGCTTCGCCGTGTTGTTTCCATCTTGGCCAGGGTCAATCGTTACTTCTTCGCACCACTTTTCATTTGAACCAGTAGAGATATGGGTGATCAGCTGCGGCTCGGCGCCTTTAAACACGACCATCACTTGTTCGGGAAGGTAGATCTCCACATGACTTGGAGAATCTGCCTGTCGACGAGGAGTCACTGCAGAGGCAGTTTCCATAATTGCCCATGTTGATGGTGTCACCTCATCGGTTGCACGCTCGCGTGGGGTTTGCATGACCAATTTTTGGAATGCCCACACGGCCTGCACCGTGTTCTGGCCATACACACCATCTTGGGGACCTGGATCAAAACGCATTGCGGAGAGGCGCTGCTGCAACCGCAACACATCGTCGCCCTTCATACCTGGCTTAATGGTGCGAGTAAGCGGAACCGTGACTACCGGAACCGTTGTTTGCTCAAGTGTGGAGTCAGCACTTCCATTTGCGCTTTCGTTTTGACTGTCACTTGCGAGAACCCCAAACGCAACGACGGTGATGAGTACTGCAAATGCAACAAGTACTGGCCTCCAGCGTTCGTACGTGCTTTGCACCGGAGGAACATCGTCACCCAGGAAGTCTTCGTCGTATTCGAAGTCCCCCTCGTAGTAGTTGTCAAACTTGTCGTTCATGATTTTTTCGGTGCGAGTGCATTGAGATGCGCGCGCAACGACCACGCTTCTTTCAAAATTTTCACAATGACAGATGGAGAACTCAACGTAGACACACCGCGAGTGCGCGGGAAATAGTCAACACCAAACTGCACCACGCTCATGCCAAGCTTGCGCGCGCTCACCATGAGTTCAGCATCAATAAATGAACCTTCGCTGGTCAGCTCAACGGTGTCAAGCACATTTCTGCGAACCAACTTGAATGCAAAGTTCACATCGCGGAAGCGACAACCGAACAGTGCGCGAACCAAGATGTTGTACAAGAACGAATACACCACTCGCACATAGCCTTCGTCAGTACGATCAAATCGATACGCAGCAACAACATCTGCTTCGTACTGTTGCATCAGACGTAACGCTTTATGCACTTCACGGAAGTCAAATGGCAAATCGGCATCTGTGTACAGCACGACATCGCCAGTTGCAGCAGCAAAACCAGACTTGATTGATCCACCCAGTTTGCGATTTACAGGATGATGGACCACTTTGACCCGCGGGTTTGCTGCTGCAGCAGCATCAGCCAATTGCGGAGTTGCATCTGTTGACGCATCGTTGACGATGACCATTTCATAGTCCTGCACAGTGCCATTGGCGATCAGTTCGTCTCCAAGTTCAATTGCAGCATTCAGTGCACGCTGAAGATATTCCTCTTCGTTCCACATGGGAAAAAACACCGAAAAACGAGTAAAAGATGGTCGGGACATGCGCCATCAGGCTAACTGGAGCGGTTTGGGTTGTACTGTGCAGGGTGTGAAGCCCCCTTGGAAGCTCGTTGGTATTTCATCCTGGTTGCTTGTTACCGCTGGAATTACCTGTGCCGCTATAGCGAGCAGGTCAGTTGGAAAATCCACCTGGTGGCTTGGACCGGAGTCGAACCCAACGTTCCCCCTTCTGTGGCTGCTGCCCTTTTTGATGCCAGTTGTGAGCATCATTGCCATCATTCGACTTCCACGCATTGCTAGCTATGTGGGAATCGGCTGTTCACTCGTGCTCGCTGGGGTTGCAATTGGTGACATCACGGGCTCTCCAGGAGTCGCAATTATCGAAGGAATCGTTGCAGTATCTGCACTGTTCATCTCGATCGCAACATTTGCAGGACGTTCACACAACTAAAGCAGTCGCCTTCAGCGCGCCAAATTCTGTACCGTGTTTACATGCCTGATTCAAACGCCGCAGCTTCGAATGCCAAAGTGTTGTCGTCGCTACCCGTTGGCGAGCGCGTTGGTATTGCATTCTCTGGTGGTCTTGACACATCCGCTGCCGTTGCATGGATGCGCGAAAAAGGTGCACTCCCGTACGCGTACACCGCAAACCTTGGACAACCAGACGAACCTGACCTAGACGGTGTACCCGTTCGCGCCAAACAATACGGAGCAGAAGGCGCACGCTTAGTTGATTGTCGAACCGAATTGGTCCACGAAGGTCTTGTTGCTTTACAGTGCGGTGCTTTTCACATCACCACTGCAGGAAAAACGTATTTCAACACCACACCGCTTGGGCGCGCAGTAACGGGAACCATGCTCGTGTGCGCCATGAAAGAAGATGGCGTCGACATTTGGGGCGATGGCAGCACGTACAAGGGCAATGACATTGAACGCTTCTATCGCTACGGACTGCTTGCTAATCCAAAACTTCGCATTTACAAGCCATGGCTTGACGCAGACTTCGTTCGTGAAATGGGCGGACGTGCAGAAATGAGTGCATTCCTCACTGCAAAGAAACTTCCCTACCGTGACTCTGCTGAAAAGGCATACTCAACAGATGCCAACATTTGGGGCGCAACTCACGAAGCAAAGCAACTTGAAGAATTGAACACCAGCATGCACATTGTGAAACCAATCATGGGTGTTGCTCATTACGACCCATCGGTTTCCATTGCAACCGAAGATGTTGTGGTGTCGTTTAAGGAGGGTTGGCCGGTTGCACTGAACGGCAAAACATTTGCAACACAAACTGAATTGGTGAACGAAGCCAACATCATTGGTGGTCGACACGGACTTGGCATGAGCGACCAAATTGAAAATCGCATCATCGAAGCCAAGAGTCGCGGAATTTACGAATCACCGGGACTCGCTCTGTTCCACATTGCTTACGAGCGATTGCTCACTGCAATTCACAACGAGAACACTCTGGAGAATTACCGCCAAATGGGTCGCAGACTCGGTCGCTTGTTGTACGAGGGTCGCTGGTTTGACCCACAGTCACTCATGCTTCGCGAGCCGCTCATGCGCTGGGTTGGATCACTTGTTACTGGCGATGTGACCATTCAACTTCGCCGTGGCGACGATTACAGCATCTTGAACACAACAGGCCCGCACCTGACCTACGCACCAGAGCGACTGAGCATGGAACGCGTTGAAGATGCAGCATTCGGGCCGCTTGACCGCATTGGTCAGCTGACCATGCGCAACTTAGACATTCAAGACACGCGAGCAAAGATCGACGAATACCGCAGTGCAGGCACGTTGGGCGCTGGCGGACTACTCGAACTTGAATAACTGGCGTTAGCCGTTTACTAATTCGCGCACAATTGCAGCAACGAGTGCAGCACGCTCACCCATTTTTGACACCTTGATGTATTCGGTGTCTGCATGTGCACCACCACCACAGGCTCCAAGACCGTCAAGAGTTGGCACGCCAATTGCCGCTGTGAAGTTTCCATCAGACCCACCGCCAACAGCAATTCCCTGCAAGTCGTGAATTCCCACTTCAGGAGCAACCCGCTTTGCAATTTCGTATAGAGCGAGTGCTGCAGACTCGTGCATCGGTGGTCGATTGATCGTTCCACTCACTGTCAAGGTTGCACCATAGACCGTTGGCTTCAGCGCAGCGAATGCTTGCTCAACACGTTGTTTCTCAGCCGGAAGATTGATGCGAGTGTCAACTGTGATTTGTGCACTTGCAGGAACAACGTTTTCGGTTGTGCCAGCAGTTGCGACTGTTGGAGTGACCGTTGTGCCAACTTCTGGTCTGGCTATTGCAGCAATTGCCTGCACCTGTGCAGCAAGCTCCATCAGCGCGTTGATTCCTTTTTCTGGCTCTAATCCGGCATGGCTTGCACGACCAACGATGTCAACAGTGAACGTGCCCACACCTTTGCGTGCAATCTTCAACGCATCATCGTTGCCGCTCGGTTCGAGTACCAAAACATTTCCTGTTGCGAGCGCTCGTGACTCAATCAGTTCGCGAGAAGTGTACGAGCCAATTTCTTCGTCGGATGAAATCAAAATTTCAACTTGTGCGCACTCGCGAATTTCACTCATTCCGTAAATGGCTTGAATGATTCCGGCTTTCATGTCAAAAATGCCTGGCCCGCGAGCAACGTCACCTTCAACGCTGAAACCACGATTTGCAACTGTGCCCTTTGGAAACACGGTGTCGTGATGACCAACGAACAATACTTTGGCGTTGTCGCCACCCTTCCAATGCACATGCGGACCTTTTACACCAGGAATGATTTCTGGTGCCTTGCCCAACACCTGTGTCATGACGTCTGCAAGAAATTCGGCGCTGCGTTGCAAGTCGTCTAGCTCATTCGACGGCGACTCAAGATCAACGAACTGCTGCACATGGGTAAGCATCTGTGCAGTTCGAGCATCAAGCGCCGAGCGCAACTGAGCATTTGTTGGTGTCCCGGTTGGCAATGGCATCTATCTAGTCTGCCCGACACCATGGCCTGACGAGATACCGATTACCACTCTTTGTGCCCGGGATGAGACTCGAACTCATACGGCTATTTCTAGCCAGGGGGGTTTAAGCCCCCCGCGTCTACCATTCCGCCACCTGGGCTTGGGTGTGTAGGTTAGGCGCGTTTCAGCGCAG
>JBEGVD010000157.1:0-5182 GCA_041178585.1 Actinomycetota bacterium | reverse complement strand
TGGGACGACGTATCGTTCCACGGTCGTGCATTTTTCGTTCCTGCCACCATCGCGTCACTTGGCGTTACAACAAAAGCAAAACCAAAAAACGTTCAGCAGTAACTACGCCTTGCGAGGCTTACCAATCCTCACCGACACGCCAGGCGAAAACATCACGTGAGCCTCACCAGTTGGAGTGGGCAAACCTGCTGCTGTTACCAAATGATCATCAAGGCCAACAATGCTGGCTTCGTACAGTTGCCATTGTTCGTGATCGACAGGTGCATAGCGAAGCCTTCCACCAAATCCCTTTGAGTACAGCCCCCATCGAGCAGACAGAAAATGCGCTAGGTCACTAGGCGATTCAATTCTTTCTCCAATTAGTAACTCGATGCGTGAAGAAGACTTTGATGGCCAGCGTCGACCAACTGAAGTCAACAGTTTTGCTTCGACTTTTTTATGCGAAGCCTTTCCCCAGCAATAGGGAATGAAATATGTTGTGCGCGCAACAACTGCTGGAATCAGTCTGTTCACATCGAGAGAAAAGAACCACACTCCCGGCACGCCATTGCGCTTCACATACGTGCGCACATTAACTTCTGGGAACGAACCGAAATATGGCACAGGAGGAATAAACGGAAACGAAATGTTGCGCATCGAAAACGGAATTAACCCGACCCAGGCTTTGCCGTCAAAAGTGTCAACTTCTATACCCTCAGGCAACAAAGCCTGAACCACCGCAGGTTCATATGCCCAGTGGATATACGCAAGGTCACGCCACTGCTGTTTCATTACCGGATGCTTTACGGGCGCAGGGCAAACCACATGTGACACACGGTGAACCTTACGCATGCTGGTAGTTGCGTGCACTGCTGTACGGTGAACATATGGCTCAATACGTCACCACCATTTCCAGTTCAATGTCGCCAGAACAAGCATTTGCCTACATGGCAGATCTGCGCAACTTTGCGCAGTGGGACAAAGGCGTGATCAAAGTAGAACAGGTGAAAGGCGATGGAGCCGGCCTCGGAACCATTTTCGATGTAACCGTGAAAGGCGTAGGAAAGTCCACATCCACGCTGCGCTACACCACCACCGAGTACGACGAGCACACAAACATTTTGGTGAAGGGCGTTAACACGTTGTTCACATCTATCGATCGAGTAACGATCACGCCCACTTCAACGGGATGCGACGTTGTGTACGACGCAACGCTCACCGCGAATTGGATTATCGCCCCAATGAACCTTGTTCTTGGAAAAGTGTTTAACAAAATTGGCGATACCGCTACGCGCGGTCTTCGCAAAGTACTCGCCTAACTACGGGCAGCCAAGCCCATTCAAGTTCGCGCACTCTCTGCACAACCAAGCGATACCGTCTGAAGTTTTCCATTCAGTGGCGAACGGTGAACCACACGAAAAACACGATTGCTTCGTGTGCTCTTCACCGTCACTAGCCATCAGGAGTACACAACTTCAGCAGAAAGACTCGTTCCACCAATGGATCGTGGCGTTCGCTGCCAATTCCAATAAAAGTTTGTGTGCGCAATTACTTGCTCTGCGCTAAGCGGTGGCGTAGCCCACAAACAGTCGTCAGTGGTGTGAGCATCTGAAACCAATGTTGCGTTGTATCCACGGGCAAGAGCACCATGGAGTGTTGACCGAATGCATGCATCAGTTTGTGCACCACACACCACTAAACGCTCAACTCCACGCTCCTGCAGCAACTCGTCAAGGTTTGTGCCCTCGAAAGAATCTCCAAACTGCTTATGCACGACTGGTTCTCCATCGCCCATATGCAACTCGTCAACATACGCCCAGCCTTCGCTGCCCTTCGCAAGTTCGTCGTCTGAGTGCTGCACCCAAATGATTGGGACGCCTTCTTTACGCGCGCGACTTACTAGCCCAGCAATATTCGCTACCACCTCGTCACGGCGAAACGCATTTGCCACTACATCGCGTTGTACATCAATGACTACTAATGCTGATTTCATTGTGTTGATTCCTCTAGTCCAAATACTCTGCAGAGTCTTTACGGGTGAGCAGGACTGCCGATGGATCTGTAGCTCGTCGAGTACGAATACCGAATCGCTGCGCCAAATAGTTGGCAATGATCGCTGTTGCAATTCCTGCAGCCCCAGCAGCTTGAGACTCCCATACGTCAGTTGCGGCATACACACCGCTCACCGCTACAGCCAACAATGCATTTGGTGCGCTGGTCAACAAGATCTCTGGCACTTCGTCCTTAAACACGGACACCAACACTCCACCACCAACGGCCGAGACCACGCCAACAAATACTGCTGAAACAATCGGCAGGTCAGCACGTAATGCATATGCAGTTCCGGTTACTGCAAACAATCCAAGCGCAACCGAATTCAACAGTGCAACCAATTGTTGGGCGCCAGAAATTCGCCTACCGAATAGCAAAACAAGACCGATACCTACAAGCACAGTGACGAGATACCACGGAGTGCGCAAGCTTTCTACAGGAGTATTTCCCAGCAAGATGTCGCGAATAAACCCGCCGCCTAATCCCATCAACAGCGCAAACGTTGAAAGGCCGACGATGTCCCAGTGGTGTTCATCGTCAGAGGATGCACGCAACGCTCCAACTATTGCGTTCACCCCTACTGTCAGTAATGCAAGCCACAGTGGAGTCTGTGTGGCGAGGTCGGGAAGAATTTCTTGCATACACGAAGTATTGTCTAACCATGGCGTCTACAGACGGAGATCGCAGTAAATTCTTCCCTGCAATCGAGAAGAAGCATGGCGAAAAGGTCGCGTTTTGGCTGAAGCGCCTGAAAGATCTTAAAACTGATAAGTACCCCGAACAGATTACGTATCTGAAAGAGAACTACGGATTCAGTCAGGCTCATGCAAACGCGTTAGTGATGTACTTCAGAGGCTCAACCTCCTCGAAGAGATTTGACGGCCCCGACAGCTATTTCAAAAAACTTGAGCCACAAACCGCAAAAACGATGAAAGCAGTATTTAGCGCAGTCACAGCAAAACATAAGGGACTTGAACTTGTCATGGCCTGGAATCAACCGATGCTTCGACTAGGTAAGGACTACATAATCGGAATGTCGGTCTCCAAAAATCACATCACCATCAACCCATTCAGCGTTGAAGCCCTAGACAAGAACCTGAAGAAACTCGAGGCATACACGGTGAATAAACACACGATTCAGGTGCCGCTCAACTGGAAAGTTGATGCCACGCTGATTTCCTCATTAGCAAAGGTGCGAATCGCCGAAATCAAGCTTCCAAAAGGTTGATTTTAAATACATGATATAGATATCATGTATTTATGCCGAAAAAGCCTGCCCGCGCCGAGAGTTCTCAAAACTGGACTTTCCTATCCAACCACGCCCACGTGTTGGTATGTGTCGCAAAGAATCCAGATGTACGCCTGAGTGAAGTTGCTGAATTGGTCGGCGTTCGGGAACGAACCGTGCATCGAATTGTTCATGAGTTGATTGACGCTGGTTACATTTCAGCAACCAAAGTTGGGCGAAACAACGTCTATTCGGTTGACCTGGACAAACCGCTTCGCCACCCACTTGAAGCCGAGCACAACATTCACGCGATTGTTGCCCCCCTCCTCAAGAAAGCAAAACGTTCGTGATCTTCTCAAGCATTCTCGTCGACAACATTTTGACGGCACCCGTGATTGCATTTGTTGTTGCACTCGTTGCAACGCTTTTGCGCTTTGACCTTCGGATTCCCGATGCGCTGTATCCAATACTTTCTACGTTTCTTCTCCTTGCAATTGGAATCAAAGGTGGAAAAGCGCTTTCGGAATCTTCACCTGCAGAACTTTGGCAACCACTCTTGGCTGCAATCGCCATTGGCGTTATCACCCCACTCATCGCCTATGCACTGTTTCGGAAAACCGCGAAGCTAGATATCACAAATGCTGCAGCACTCGCAGCCCATTACGGGTCTGTCTCTGCAGTTACCTTCACGGTGCTGATATCAACTTTGGACTCCCATGGCATCAGTTACGAGGGCTACGTTTCTGGCTTACTTGCAGTTCTTGAAATTGTTGGCATTGTTGTCGCACTGTTTCTCGCCCACAAGTTTTCTGCCGGTACTGATTGGAAATCTGGAATATCTGAAGTCATTCGCGGCAAGAGCATTGCATTCCTCGTTGCAGGACTTTTGATCGGCGTAATTGTTGGACCCGACCGACTGACACCAACCGATCCATTGTTTGTTGGATTGTTCTCTGGTGCACTGACATTGTTCCTCATTGAACTAGGAGCAATTGCAGCGAATCGACTGCGTGACTTCAATGGCGCCGGAATTCGCGTTGCCGTATTGGCCATTATTGTTCCGTTAATCAATGGTTCAGTGGGTGCCGTGCTTGGTTCTGCAGTTGGAATGTCTGTGGGTGGTATTGCAGTAATGGCAACACTTGCAGCAAGTGCCTCATACATTGCTGCTCCAGCAGCAATTCGCATTGCGCTTCCCGAAGCAAGTCCTGGCATCTATGTCACTGCATCGCTTGGAATTACGTTTCCATTTAATTTGATTATTGGCATTCCTCTATACATCAAGATCGCTCAGTATTTGGGATAAATTTTGAACTATGTTTCCCGTAGTTGATGGTTTACGCTCCATTGAGTTCGGTTCCCCCGGCAAGAGTCGCGAGAACCTCATCAACTTCATCATCAATGGCAATAAGCGTGCAACAGCAGGCTTAGCTAGCGATTACGCAAATGAGAGTGAAGAGGTTGAGTTCGTCGGTGAATGCCTAGCCATGGTCGACAACGACATGCGACATGTCGCCACGCTTCAAGTAACCCGCGTTGAGGTCACTCGGTTTGCCGATGTTCCCGATGAATTTGCGCTAGCTGAAGCCGAAGGCGACCTGAATGCCGCAGACTTCCGCGCCAGTCACAGTGAGTACTGGACAAAAGCCGGCGAAACCATCACCGATGACACGATGATCAACCAGATTTACTTT
The DNA here is from genome assembly GCA_041178585.1 of Actinomycetota bacterium. Taxonomy (GTDB): domain Bacteria; phylum Actinomycetota; class Acidimicrobiia; order Acidimicrobiales; family Ilumatobacteraceae; genus UBA3006. Next base: position 229 of record JBEGVD010000157.1, on the reverse strand, counting down.
GCACTACTCTCCCACCGTCTTCGTGGCCTTGAGGCCTCCGATGCAGAGTGGATTACGCGCGCCTGCCAAGACGAAGAAGTGCAACGCTGGACGAAAGTTCCACGCCCCTATACGCAACAGCATGCCGAGTCCTTTATCGCTGACAACAATGGTGATCTTGCAGCATGGGCAATTGTTGATTCTCGCTCTCAGGAACCAGTTGGTGTTTGCGGCATTCACCACATCACCA
>JBEGVD010000156.1:0-9647 GCA_041178585.1 Actinomycetota bacterium | reverse complement strand
TTACCGCTTCGACGCGCACTGTCACCGGTGCACATTTCGCTTGGTCCAAGAATTGCCACATCAATACCGGCGCGCTTCAACAGCTTGGCCATTGATTGGGTGACTTTCTTGTTCTTGTCATCGAAGCTTCCTGCACAGCCAACCCAGTACAAGTACTCGTGATTGAAAGCAGCACCTGGGTCAAGCACGGTGACGTCAAGGTCTTTTGCCCATTCGCCACGATCGCTTTGGCTCATTCCCCAAGGGTTGCCCTGGTTCTCCATTGCGCGGTATGCGTTTCCGAGTTCTGCAGGGAAATCGCTTTCCATCAGCGAGAGGTAACGGCGCATGTCCAAAATCTTGTCGAGAATTTCAATGTTTACTGGACAAATTTCGTCGCATGCCTTGCACGAAGTGCACGCCCAAATTTCTTCGCTCGTGATGCGTTCGAACAATGAGTTCGCAGAAATAGTGATTTCACTGTCAACACTGAGTGGAGGCGACACTTTTCCGCCACGAGCATGTGACGCTGTTGCGGCCATTACTTCACCGCTCTTCAACACAATTTCGCGCGGGTCAAGTGGCTTACCTGTTGCATGTGCAGGGCACACGCTGGTGCAACGGCCACACATGGTGCAGGCATCAAGGTCAAGCAGTTGCTTCCACGTGAAGTCTTCAACAACATGTGCACCAAACGTTTCAAGCGACGTTTCGGTGAGGTTTGGCATTGCCTTCATCGCACCCTTTGGACGTTCGCGATCCTTCAAGTACATGTTCAACGGCGAGGTGAACATGTGGCGCAACATGGTGATTGGCAAAATGACGAGGAATGCAGCGAAGAACAATGCGTGTGCAACCCACATCACTTGGTGTGTGGTGTTAAGCGTTGACACCGACCAGTCATTAACAAGTTGCGCTAATGGATAACCAAGCACACTCCACTTTTCGTGATCCATGTTTTCGCCTGCAGCTTGTGACCCGGCAATGCGGAACATTTCCGTTGTGAAACCTGTGACTCCAATTGCCAGCAACACACCAAGACCAATTGCATGCTCAGGCTTGGACTTGATGCGAATGCGATATGGGCGTTGTACGTAACGACGGATGATCGCCCAAATCACACCTACGGTAAATACGATTCCAGCAATGTCACCTACTGCTGCATATGCGCGGTACACGTCACCATGCAAAAACTTGAGGGCTGGTGGAACTTGGTGATCAATTTCGAGCACTGTGGTTACTCCAAGCAGTACCAAGAAGCCGAAATAAATCATGGAGTGCATGAGGCCTGCGGCACTATCGCGAAGCAGGGTGCGCATGTAGACGCCGGCGCGGTAGTCAGCTAAGCGTTGCTTGAAATTCTTCTTTGTGGTCTTGCGACGATCAGGTGCTCCGCGCTCCCAGTTGCGAATGCGGTCAGCAAACTGAAATGAACCAAATACCAAAAGCGCGGGGATGATGGTGTAAAACGCAATTTGGATGAAACCAGGAATTCCCTCGAACACTTTGCGAGAAATTGGGTCATCGTTGTGCCAGTGCACAATGTGCGGGAGGATTCCCGAAAGCATGGCAAACGTACCGATGCCGATACCAAGAGCAATGGACAGTTGATATGGCTTGAGACCTTTTCGCTTTGGTGCGGCGGTCTCGGAAGTTGGGTTTGTCGTATTCATGCGGAACTTACGCTAGTCCGCAGTAGAGAGAGAGCAAAGGCTGGTCAATGATTGCCAGATGCTTGTTTTGCAACGGCCTCAGCCGCTGCAGCGATTGCCTCTTGGTCTCCCATGTATTTCACTGTCTTCACCGCGAGGGTGTCAGAAAGTTCGTACAGGCGTGGGACGCCGGTTGGAATATTGAACTCCACTATGTCATCGCGCGAAATCTGCTCGAGGTGCATCACGAGTGCACGAAGCGAGTTGCCGTGGGCGGTAACCAAAACATTTTTCCCCTCACGCAACTGCGGAGTAATGACGTCGTTCCAATATGGCAACACACGTACTAATACGTCAGCAAGGCATTCGGTGGCGGGGAGAAGAGAGGCGTCAAGTCCTTCCGCAATGAGTTGCTGATAGCGAGGATCATTTGCGGGATGTTCTGGACTGGTTGCATCAACTGGCGGAGGGGGAACATCAAAGCTGCGTCGCCAAATCATGGTTTGTTCAGCGCCATGGCGAAGCGTGGTTTCCTTTTTGTCGAGCCCTTGCAGTGCGCCATAGTGGCGCTCGTTCAATCGCCATGATCGTTCAATAGGAATATTGAGACCCATTGCAGACAACGCCAATTGGTTCGTTTCTATTGCCCTGCGCAGCAAGCTGGTATGAGCGATATCGAAAACCAGCCCAGCTTCTTTCATGGTGGCGCCTGCGGCTGTTGCTTCGCGAACCCCTTGGGCGGTCAGTTCCACGTCGTGCCAACCCGTGAACAGATTGAGCTCATTCCACGTACTTTGGCCGTGACGAAGAAGGACAAGGGTGCCGGTCATGGTGTAGATGGTAGGCGCAGAGGCGATTTCAGCGGTATTTGGCGAATGTATGCCCCGAATGAGATGGTGTGACAAATGTTGAGTGCATTTGACTCAAGTTTTTTAGTACTCGGGTTGGCAAGTTCGCTTGTGCAGCGTAAAATTCATGCATCACCCCAAAGCAATTCCCGCTTAAGGAGCAATCATCATGGGCAAAGCAGTAGGAATCGACCTCGGAACCACCAACTCGGTAGTGGCAGTCCTGGAAGCAGGCGAGCCAGTGGTTATCCCAAACTCTGAAGGTTCACGCACCACCCCATCGGTCGTGGCATTTTCGAAAGCCGGCGAAGTGCTGGTTGGCGAAGTGGCAAAGCGTCAGGCAATTACGAACCCTGATCGCACCTTCCGCAGCGTGAAGCGCCACATGGGCGAAAACTGGAAGAGCGACGACATTGACGGCAAGCAGTACACGCCACAAGAAATCAGCGCGCGCACACTCATGAAGTTGAAGCGCGACGCCGAAGCATATTTGGGCGACACCGTTACGCAGGCAGTGATTACGGTGCCCGCATATTTCGATGACGCGCAACGCACCGCAACAAAAGAAGCCGGACAAATTGCTGGTCTTGAAGTGCTTCGCATTATCAACGAGCCAACTGCAGCAGCACTTGCGTACGGACTCGACAAAGGAAGCGAAGACGAAACCGTGCTGGTGTTCGACCTTGGTGGTGGAACATTCGACGTGAGCGTTCTTGAAATTGGTGACGGTGTGTTTGAAGTGAAGAGCACGCATGGTGACACTCACCTCGGTGGTGACGACTGGGACCAACGCATTATCGACTGGATGGTGCAACAGTTCAAAGCAGCACATGGTGTTGACCTTGCAGCCGACCGCATGGCCACTCAGCGATTGAAAGAAGCAGCCGAAAAAGCAAAGATCGAGTTGTCACAAACTCAACAAACTCAAATCAACTTGCCGTTCATTACAGCAACAGCAGCTGGCCCATTACACATGGACGAAACCTTGTCACGTGCAAAGTTTCAGGAAATGACAGCCGATTTGATCGAGCGTTGCCGCAAGCCATTCGAACAAGCAATTACCGACGCCGGTTTGTCCAAGGGTCAAATCAATCACGTCATCATGGTGGGCGGTTCAACTCGCATGCCAGCAGTGCAAGACCTTGTGCAATCAATGACCGGCAAAGAACCAAACCGCACCGTTAACCCAGACGAAGTAGTAGCAGTTGGCGCAGCCGTGCAAGCCGGTGTGTTGCGCGGTGATGTGAAGGACGTGTTGTTGCTCGACGTCACTCCACTTTCACTTGGAATTGAAACCAAGGGTGGCGTAATGACCAAGTTGATCGAACGCAACACCACCATCCCAACACGTCGAACCGAAGTGTTCACCACTGCAGATGACATGCAGCCATCCGTGGAAATTCATGTTCTACAAGGTGAGCGTGAAATGGCCAGCTACAACAAGACGCTTGGCAAGTTCCAACTTGTTGATTTGCCACCTGCACCACGTGGTGTACCGCAAATCGAAGTGACCTTCGATATTGACGCCAACGGCATCGTGCATGTTTCGGCGAAGGATCGCGCTACGAATAAGGAACAGTCCATGACCATTACCGGTCAGTCGTCATTGAATAAGGACGACATTGACAAGATGGTCAAAGACGCCGAAGCTCATGCCGAGGAAGACCGTCTTCGCCGCGAAGAAGCCGAGATCCGCAACAACGCAGACTCACTCGTGTATCAAACCGAAAAGGTGTTGCGCGAACAAGGCGAAAAGGTAACGGAAGAGGAGCGCACTGCAGTTGAAGGTCCATTGAGTGAATTGAAGACCGCACTCAATGGTTCCGATAATGATGCAATCAAGGCAGCAACCGAAAAGCTGATGACGGCAAGCCAAGCCTTTAGCCAAAAGCTGTATGAGGCAGCAGCACGCGACACCAACGCAGCCGGAACTTCGGCAAGTGGACAATCAGCCGGCAGCGACGAGGACATCGTTGATGCTGAAATCGTTGACGAGAAGTAAGTCGACGGCATTCGCAGCATGAGTGAATCACAAGACGAATCTGTTGTGGAGTCTGCGAGCGCAGACTCCACACAGGACTCACATGTTGAAGAGTCGGCAACAACCGAAGTCTCCATTGAAGACGCTGTAAAAGAGCGCGACGAATTCAAAGACATCGCACTTCGAGTACAGGCTGACTTCGAAAATTATCGCAAGCGCGCAGCAACACAAATGAGCGACGAGCTTGATCGTGCACTTGGCAAACTTGTTGAACAACTACTTCCTGTTCTTGATGCGTGTGAGGCAGCAGTTGCTCATGGTGTTGAAGGTGTGGAGCAAGTGTGGTCATCGCTCATAGGCGCATTGCAAAAACAAGGCCTCGAAGCTTTGGATCTAGCGGGCAAACCGTTTGACCCAGCGTTGGCCGACGCAGTGATGCACGAGGAAGGTGATGGATCAGAGCCGGTCGTGCTTGAAGTTCTGCGCACTGGTTACCGCTGGAAGGGCCGCGTGCTTCGCGCAGCAATGGTCAAGGTCAAGGGATAGTCATGCAACGCGAGTGGTTTGAAAAGGACTACTACGCGGTGCTCGGTGTTGCACAAACTGCACCAGCCAAAGACATCACGAAGGCATATCGCAAACTTGCACGCCAGTTTCACCCTGATGCCAATCCCAATAATGCGGCGGCGGAAGAGAAGTTCAAAGAAGTATCGGCTGCCTATGACGTACTTGGCGACGAAGCTAAGCGCAAAGAATACGACGATGTGCGACGACAAGGCCCGTCATCGTTTGGTGGTGGCGCAGGTGGATTTCGCTTTGACCAGAATGATTTTGGTGGCGAAGGTCTTGGTGACCTCTTTGGACAAATGTTTGGCGGAGGTCGACGTCGCAACCCAGCAGGTCCGCAACGCGGCGGTGATATTGAAGCAACGTTGTCCCTCGGATTCGCCGAAGCCGTAGAAGGAATTACCACTGCTCTTCATCTCAATGCGGAGTCGCAATGCTCGGGTTGTCACGGGTCTGGTGCACGTCCAGGAACTGCTCCAAAGCAATGCGGTCAATGTCGTGGACGTGGAGTTGTAGACGACAACCAAGGAGTCTTTGCTTTTTCAAGCCCATGTCAGCGTTGTAATGGTCGAGGAAGCATCATCGAAGCGCCATGTGTTGGTTGTCGCGGCACAGGAATTGAAATGCGACCACGAGAAGTGAATGTGCGCATCCCCGCAGGTGTCGATGACGGCCAAAAAATTCGACTGAAAGGTCGCGGTGCACCTGGAAAAAATGGTGGACCTGCAGGTGATTTGTTTGTGGTCTGTCATGTTGCAACGCATCCGGTGTTTGGTCGCGATGGCAACAACCTCACGGTGCGGTTACCCATTTCATTTAGTGAAGCAACGCTTGGCGCCGACATCGATGTTCCGACACTTGATGGAACCACAGTGAAACTGCGCTTAAAGGCTGGAACACAAAGTGGTTCACGGCATCGCGTGAAAAGTAAAGGTATTGATACTGCAAAACACCAAGGCGACCTCATTGTCACAGTCGATGTCGCTGTACCAACCGAATTAAATGATGACGAGCGACAGGCTGTTGAAGCGCTGCAACACGCATCAACTACTTCGCCACGTGAACGAATCATCCAACTTGCAACTTCAGTGAAACGGAGCTCGTAATGGAACGCGAAACACATGCTGTTTATGTCATCTCGGTAGCGGCAGAAATTGCCGGTGTTCATCCCCAAACGTTGCGTATTTACGAACGCCGCGGCCTGTTACAACCTGCACGCACTAGCGGCGGAAATCGTCGCTATAGCAACGCAGACATTCGCAGGCTGCAACGCATTGCCGAACTGGCCAACGCAGGAATGAACCTTGAGGGCATCCGTCAAGTTCTTGAACTTGAATCGGAAGTTATTCGCTTGCGACACGAAGTTGAGCAATTGCGAAATGAATTGTTGACGGCTTCTCGCCATCGACGTGAAAGCAACGAACTTGTACCGCTTCATCAAGCCATCACGTTATTTGGCCGCACACCCTCAATTTTCAGAGACAAGAGGTAGTTCATCATGGTTGACCCAAAGAAATGGACAACAAAAACCAATGAGGCCATTGCTGCAGCAATGCAGATAGCCACATCAAATTCCAATCCGGAATTGACACCTGATCACGTACTGATTGCACTCACCAGCCAAACCGACACGGTTGTGCCAGCACTGTTGGCCAAACTCGGAATTGCGGCCACCATGTTGCATGATCGCGCGCAAGTAGCAGTCAATGGAATGCCACGTGCTCATGGTGGTAGCGAGCCGCGAATGAATCGCGAGCTTTCGCAAGTATTTGCTGCAGCAGAACAAACGCAAAAAGATTTGCATGATGACTATCTATCGGTTGAGCACATGTTGTTGGCGCTACACACACGAGTGGGAGTGAGCAGCGAAGAAATGTTGCAGGCCCTGCGCGATGTGCGGGGTTCACACCGTGTTACTTCTCAAAACCCAGAAGAACAATTCCAGTCGCTCGAGAAGTATGGAGTTGATCTCACTCAACGTGCACACGATGGAAAGATCGATCCAGTAATTGGGCGCGACGAGGAAATTCGCCGTGTTATCCAAGTGTTGTCGCGTCGAACAAAGAACAACCCCGTTCTCATTGGCGAGCCAGGGGTTGGCAAGACGGCCATTGTTGAAGGGCTTGCGCGGCGAATCGCAAGCGGTGACGTGCCAGAAGGCCTAAAGAAGAAGCGTCTTGTTTCGCTTGATATCGGAGCAATGCTCGCTGGAGCAAAATATCGCGGAGAGTTTGAAGAGCGATTGAAGGCGGTGCTGAAGGAAATCACCGATGCAAACGGAGAGATCATTTCCTTCGTCGATGAAATTCACACGCTCGTTGGCGCTGGTGGTGCAGAAGGCGCAATAGATGCCGGCAACATGATTAAGCCAATGCTCGCTCGCGGCGAACTGCGCATGATCGGTGCAACAACGCTTGACGAGTATCGCAAGTACGTAGAAAAAGATGCGGCTCTTGAACGACGCTTTCAACAGGTATTTGTTGGAGAACCAACTGTTGAAGACACCATTGCAATCTTGCGCGGATTAAAAGAGCGGTACGAAGTTCACCACGGTGTTCGCATTCAGGACAACGCCATCGTGAGTGCCGCCGTGCTGTCAAATAGGTATCTGACGAATCGATTCTTGCCCGATAAGGCAATTGATCTCATGGACGAAGCAGCAAGTAAGTTAAGAATCGAAATTGATTCGCTTCCTACAGAAATTGACGTTATTGATCGTCGAATTCTGCAACTTGAAATTGAGCGAGTGGCGTTAGAAAAAGAGTCTGACTCGGCGTCGACCGAACGCCTCCGCATTTTGAACGAGGAACTCACTGAACTTCAGCAACAAACCAATGAAATGAAAGTGCATTGGGATGCCGAGAAACAGGCGATCAGTGCAATTCGCTCGCTGAAAGAAGAACTGGAAACGCTACGTGGCCAAGTTGAACGCGAAACCGACCTGGAGAAAGCAGCCGAAATTCGTTATGGCCGCATTCCAGAAATCGAACGGCGCGTAACTGAGGCAACTCAAGAACTCGATGTTTTGCAGTTGTCAACCAAGATGCTGAAAGAAGAAGTGGACGCTGAAGACATCGCCGAAGTTGTTGCGAAGTGGACCGGTGTTCCCGTAACGAAACTCATGGAAGGCGAGATGCAAAAACTTGTCCACCTTGAGGACCTTCTGCATCGTCGAGTCATTGGTCAAGATGCAGCAGTGACCGCAACAGCGAATGCAATTCGGCGAAGTCGTGCTGGACTATCGGATGAGAATCGTCCGATTGGCTCGTTCATGTTTCTTGGACCAACTGGTGTTGGAAAAACAGAACTTGCACGTGCGCTTGCAGAATTTCTTTTCGATGACGAAAAGTCGCTAGTGCGAATTGACATGTCGGAGTACATGGAGAAGCACTCGGTCAGTCGACTTATCGGAGCACCTCCTGGGTACATCGGGTATGAAGAAGGTGGACAGCTCACCGAATCTGTTCGGCGACGCCCGTACAGCGTGGTGTTGCTCGATGAAATTGAGAAAGCTCACCCAGAAGTGTTCAACGTGTTGTTGCAGTTGCTCGATGATGGTCGCCTCACGGATGGCCAAGGTCGAACAGTTGACTTCACGAATACGGTGTTGATCATGACGAGCAACTTGAAGGGCGAACCAATTGAGTACTTCAAGCCTGAATTTGTGAACCGCATTGATGAGATTGTGCGCTTCAGGTCGCTTACTCAAGATGACATGGGTGCCATTGTTGACGTTCAACTCGAGCACCTCATTGACAGGTTGGCGCGACGTCGCATTGTGCTTGCGGTTACTCCGGCTGCTCGAATGAAGCTTGCCGATCAGGGGTTTGATGCTGAATTTGGGGCGCGTCCTCTGAAGAGGCTGATTCAAAAGGCCATCGGAGACGCGGCTGCATTGCTCATTCTTGAAGGCAAAGCCAACGAAGGTGACTCCATCGTTGTCGACGTGCACAACGACGAATTGCTGATCTCGGCAAAGCGACTCGATCTGGCTTAACCGCCCTGTGGGCAGAGGCTGTTCGCGTTGAGCACAGTATGATCTGATTACGTTCCCCACAACTTCAGGAGCGTTGCATGCCCGTAGCAGTAGTCGTCGGTACCCAATGGGGTGATGAGGGCAAGGCCAAAGTCATTGACCTCCTAGCTGAAACACATTCACATGTTGTTCGCTATCAAGGTGGTCACAATGCCGGACACACAGTTGTAGTTGGTGATCAGAAATATGCACTGCAACTTATTCCGAGCGGCGTGCTGTACAACCACGTCACTCCAGTAATTGGCAATGGAGTTGTTGTCGATTTGCCAACACTGTTCAAAGAAATTGACTCACTTGAAAGTCGTGGAATTTCGTGTAGCAAACTGATGGTGTCAAGTTTGGCGCAACTAATTTTTCCATGGCACCAACTGCTTGATGCGTTGCATGAATCTAAGTTGGGCGATGCAAAAATTGGAACAACACTTAAGGGCATCGGACCTGCGTATGCCGATAAAGCACTTCGTGTTGGGTTGCGAGTTGGAATGGTTCGCGACATACCTTCGTTTGCTCAACTTGTTCGCGAGCGCGCGACAACAGCAAGAGAAATGCTCATCGCTCTCGGCGGAGAATCATTTGATGTTGAA